>NZ_JBSVZD010000006.1:0-84118 GCF_054051725.1 Petrotoga sp. DB-2
TCGAAACCGATGCATTTAGCGAAGGAAGGGTTACTCTTAAGGAAGTGAATCAACTCCCTTACTGTAAACCCCTTAACCTTCTGAACGAAGATAGCTTTAAGTAAAGCCCGACGGGAGTACCCTGTTCTGCCTATCTTATTACTGAAATCTGGGACAACGGACCAATCGATCATATCGATTAAATCGAGAAGGTACTTAAATTCAGAATGTTCTTTCATATAATCAGAGTAGACGAAATCGAAGTAGAGTTGAGAAGAGTTACCGTATAATGACAATTGAATGACCTCCTTACAAGATAATAAAGATATGGTATCAAATAAATTATACAGTGAGGAGGTAAAAGTACAATATTGAAGGTATTAAAAGTTAGTTACAATACGTGTTTTAGAGTTTCTAAAGACAGTATTGTTTAATATACTAAGGAGTTTTAATAAATAATGATAATAATTAAGACTGATCAAGAAATAGAAATGATGAGACGGGCTGGAAAAAAGCTTGCCCGTCTTCTTGACGCTTTACTTCCAGAAATAGTAAAAGAAGGCGTTAACGGAGAAAGTATTGAAAAATATGTTTTAGAATACATGGAAAAGGAAGATGCTATACCCACCTTCAAAGGATATAATGGTTACAAATATGCGATCAACTTTTCTGTAAATGAAGAAGTTGTTCATGGATTCCCATTGAGAAGTAAAGTTTTAAAAAATGGCGATGTTGTATCCGTAGATTGTGGTTTAACCTACAAAGGGTACATAGCAGATTCCGCCAGAACCTACATAATAGGACAAGTTTCTGAAAGGGAAAAAGAATTGGTTGAAGCGACCAAAGAATCTTTGTACATGGGTATAAAAAAAGCTGTTGTTGGTAATACCATTGGTGACATTGGACACGAAGTTCAAACTTACATTGAAAGTAAAGGTTTTTCTGTAATAAGGGAATACGTAGGTCACGGCGTAGGAAGGAAATTACATGAAGATCCTCAAATTCCAAATTATGGAAGACGGGGTAGAGGTCCAAAAATAAGAAAAAACATGACCCTCGCAATAGAACCGATGGTATCTATGGGCAGTTACGAAGTAGATATTTTAGAAGACGGTTGGACCGCGGTAACCAGGGATAGATCAAAAGCTGCACATTTTGAACACACAATCGCCGTGACAGAAAATGGCCCAGAAATACTAACACAACTATGATTTAAGGGTTTATTTTTGTGGTCAACAGGGAGAATCCTTACTTTATCCCTTTTATCCTTGTGGGTGGGCTGCGGGGCGAAGGGGCGCAAATAAAGACTAAGCGCAGCTTACATAAAAAGTTCTAAAAATCATTATCCAAAATTAAGTATCTGGTTTTAAAAAGGTTACAGGGCGAAGCCCTCCATCCCCTTTTCCTAAGGGTGGGATCCCGTCTTCAAAAAGGGATAAAGATTCTTTTATCCTTATGAGTAAGTTGAGGGGTCTAAGGGACCGCAGGTCCCCCTTCCACATGGGTGGGGAGCGGGGGAAGGGCGCTAAATCGTACTTTACAGTTACGGTTTCTAATGACAGTAAAAATCCCTGAAAAAGGAGGGATTGTATTGGCTAAAAAAGACGTCGTTGTTATGCAAGGATATATCATTGAAGCTTTACCTAACGCTACTTTTAAAGTTAAATTAGATAATGGGCATGAAATATTAGCCCACATTTCTGGGCGAATGAGAAAGAATTTTATAAAAATACTTCCAGGAGACCGAGTTACTGTGGAAGTCTCCGTTTACGATTTAAGCAAAGGAAGAATAGTGAAAAGAGAAAAAGTCAACAAGAATTAAAAATAGATCTATACAGAGGGCAAGAATCAAAAAGGAGGAAATAAATTATGAAGGTCAGGGCTTCTGTAAAAAAACGATGTGAGCACTGTAAAATAGTAAAAAGAGGCGGAAAAGTTTGGGTTGTATGTTCAAAAAATCCAAAGCACAAACAAAGACAAGGATAATAACATAAAAGGATAATAACATAATAAGAATTTCTTTATGAGGAGGACAAAAGGATGGCGCGTATTTTAGGTGTTGAAGTACCAGATAATAAAGCGTTATTTGTAGGATTAACATATATTTATGGAATAGGTAGAAAAACAGCACTTGATATATTAAATAACTTAGAAATAGACCCTAACAAAAGAGCAAAAGAACTAACAGACGATGAAATTTCAAAGTTAACTCACTACATAAACGAAAATTATAAAGTTGAAGGTGAACTAAGGCAAGAGGTTAATAAAAATATCAGACGTTTGATAGACATTGGTAGTTACAGGGGGAAAAGACATAAAGCGGGGTTACCTGTAAGAGGTCAGAAAACCCACTCCAACGCAAGAACCAGAAAGGGACCAAGACTAACCAAGATCAAAAAAAGATAAAGCTAACTGAGCTTCTCATCATCCTTAAGGCTAAGTTGTGGGGTTTAAGGGACCGCAGGTCCCCCTTCCACATGGGTGGGCAGCGGGGCGAAGGGGCGCTAACACATAAAATCAAGTTTTTAAGGAGGCTTTTAAATAAATGGCAAAAAAAGGAGTAAAGCAAAGAACCAAAAAAAAGAAAGCTGCTCCCGAAAAAGCAGCTGTACACATTCATTCAACCTTCAACAACACAATCGTTACATTAACAGATACTGAAGGTAGGCCAATAATATGGTCTAGTGGCGGAAATGTTGGATTTAAAGGAGCCAAAAAAGGGACTCCATTCTCAGCTCAAATGGCCTCAGATAAAGTTGCAAAAGAAGCTCTAAATCTGGGGGTAAAAAGGGTCGATGTATATGTTAAAGGGCCAGGTTCTGGAAGAGAATCCGCTATTAGGGCTTTACAGGCTGCAGGTCTAAATGTAGAAAGTATAAAAGATGTCACCCCTATACCTCACAACGGTTGTAGGCCAAAAAAGAAAAGATTCTAATTAAGGAGGGAAAGAATTAATGGCGAGGTACATAGGACCACTAGAAAAATTATCTCGACGCGAAGGAATAAACCTTTATTTAAAAGGGAAAAGAAGCTACACTGAGAAATCAGCCCTTAGAAAAAGAAATTACATTCCGGGACAACACGGAAGACAAAAACAAAAATTGACTCAATACGCTATGCAATTAAGATCAAAACAAGCCTTAAAAAGAATGTACGGCTTAATGGAGAAACAATTCAGAAACACTTTTGAAGAAGCTGAAAGATCCCCAAGCGGAGAAACTGGAGAAGTTTTGATGCAACTCTTAGAAAGAAGGCTAGATTCCGTAGTGTATCAAATGGGTTTCGCACCAAACAGAAGAACGGCAAGGCAAATAGTAACTCATGGACATATATTAGTTAACGGAAAAAAAGTGAATATTCCATCTTACAGAGTTAAAGTAGGGGATGTAATAGAAGTTAAAGAAAAGAGTCGCAACATACAACAAGTACGAGAAGGATTAGAATTAGTGCAAGAAGGATATAGAAATATTCCCAATTGGGTAAACGTGGAAATTGAAAATTATAGGGGAACTTTTGAAAGGCTACCAAATATTGATGAAATGGATGTTCCTGTACCTTTAATTAACATCATAGAGCTTTACTCTAAGTAAAAAGTATTATTTATTTGAAACACAAAATATCACCTCGCTCATAAGGGGCAGGAAAGGAGGTGTGCTCTGATTCCCCAATAAGGATCAGAGAAAATATGGAGATATTAATAAAACCTGAAAAATTTAGGATAGTTGAAAAGGAAGAGCAAGATGAATATAACTACTCAAAATACGAATTGTTTCCTCTGGAAAAAGGATATGCTATAACTTTAGGTAATGCTTTAAGAAGGGTGTTGTTATCATCCATTCCATCTTTGGCTATAACCGGGTTACGTATCCCAGGAAAATTACATGAATACGACACAATAGAGGGTATAAAAGAAGACATCATTGAAATAACTTTAAACTTAAAAAAGGTTCAATTAAAGGTTGACGACATTGAAAGTCTCAACGAGATAGATTACCCAATTTTATTAAGCTTGAGGAAGAAATACAAAGCAGGTCAAGTCATAAAAAGTGGGGACATAAAAACTCCTGCAGGAGTAGAAATAGCCAACCCAAATTTTGTTATAGCCCATGTAAATAAAGATATGGAAGTAGACTTTGAATTGTACGCTCAAGCAGGGAAAGGTTTCATTCCTGCCCAAGAATTGACATTTCAAAGTGACATCGAATACATATTCATCGATGGAGTGTTCAGTCCCGTTCTTAAAGTTAACTATTTAACCGAAAATATCCGTGTGGGAAGAAGAACTGACTACGATAAGCTAATACTTGAAATTTGGACGAAAAAAAACATAACACCCACCGAAGCATTAAAAGAAGCAACAAAAATTTTAATGGAACATTTTGATTTCATTTCCAAACTTTGGGAAAAAGAAGGAGAAGAGGGTGCTATAGAACAAATGGAAGTTTCAGTTGAAAGAGAGGAAGAAGAAGAGAAAGAAACGGAAGAAAATATTTTTGGGTTGCCAAAAGATTTAGTAGAAACTCAGATTGATTCTTTGGATTTAACGAAAAGAGCTAAAAACTGTTTAAAAAGAGAAAAAATAGACACCATTGGAGAACTATTAAAAAGAAGACCTGCTGACCTTCTTAAAATCAAAAACTTTGGAAGAAAATCTTTAGACGAGATAAAAAAAGAGCTAAGTGAGAAATTTGATATAGATTACGAAAAATTACACCAAGAAGAAAGGGGGAACACCTTCGATGAGGCATAGAGTCAAAACTAAAAAATTAAATAGATATGCTTCCCATAGAAAAGCGTTGTTGAATAATTTGGCTAGAAGTGTATTTGAATCTGAAAGTATAATCACTACTACCGCAAAAGCAAAAGCCGTAAGGCCCCTTGTTGAAAGAATAATCACCAAAGCCAAGGAAGCTAATTCGACTGATCTCCCAGAAAGGAGAGTAGCTTTAAACAGGGATATAAACAAACACTTCAACGACAGAAAACTAGTCTACAAAATAGTACATGAGATCGCACCCCGATACGAAAATAGAAACGGTGGTTACACAAGAATATTAAAAATCGGTTATAGAAAAGGTGACGCTTCAGAATTATCTATACTCCAATTACTTCCGAAAGAAGAATAACTTAAACAATGACGCCCAGAACGGGCGTCATTGTTTAATATATCAGTAGGACTATAAGCCGGATTCTGTCAAGTTGACCATTAATCTACGCGGTCTACCCAGAAGGCGGACACTCAAGTCTCTCGGCGGGCCACCTCTGGCCTTCTTGCTTGACCTTGCTCAAGATAGAGGTTACCAAGCTGCCAGATCGCTCTGACACTGGTGAGCTCTTACCTCACCGTTCCACCCTTGCCTTTCGGCGGTCTTCTTTTCTATGGCCCTATTCAGGGATCACTCCCTCTGGTTGTTAACCAGTATCTTGCCCTTAGAGTCCGGACTTTCCTCAAAATAGGCCAAGTATGCCTACTCGCGATCAACCGTCCTACTTCAATTATTCAAATAGTTAAAATTTTTCCCCTGATAGGAACCTCTCTTTCTCATCGTATTTTCAATTAAGTTTAAAATCTTTATTTTAGAAATTCCCCAATTTCCATGTAACGTTCCGGTTTTTGGAGGATCGGCAACAAGCCTATGGATCACAATCTTTGGATCCAAGTATTCCAAGAAAGTAATTGCCCTTTCTACAAAATCATCCAACGTCAAAGGTACAAATTCCCCACTTCTATACAAATCGGCGAGTTTTGTATTCTCCACGATATACAAAGAATGCAATTTTACACCGTCAACCTTCAAGGCGGAACTAACCTTAGCCATCTCTTTCACATCTTCTAGTGTATCACAAGGAAAATCTATTATATAATGCAGGATAACCTCTAATCCAGCTTTTTTTAACCTATTTACAGAATCTATAACTTCTGCTAAAGAATGCCCTCTGTTCATATACTTTAACGTATTGGGATTAATACTCTCAACACCGAGCTCAACGTAAACATCAACTCTATCTTTAAAAGTATTTAAAAGCGTTATTACCTCATCTGGGACACAATCCGGTCGGGTTGATACATCCAAACCGACTATTCTATCGTCTATTAAACTACTTTCATACTTTTCTTTCAATTCATCAACAGGGGCGTAAGTATTAGTGTTTGCCTGAAAATAGGCGAGAAATTTATTAGCTTTTTTCTCGTATCTATTAATCATTTCCTTAACCTGTTCTTCAATACTTATCTTAGGCTTAAAAGCTGCAAAACCGCTACCTGTTAAATCGCAATAAATGCAACCACCCTTACCTCTCTCGCCTGTTTTATTTGGGCAAGTGAATCCAGCGTTGATTGGTAACCTTTGCACCCTTTCACCGTATCTATTCTTAAAATACTCACTCAACCTATTATACAAATCCAACAAAATCACCATCGATTCAATTGAAGCTTCAAGTCGTTTATCACGCTTTTTTTTGGGCCATAAACAACAAAAAATAGGTTATTTACTCCCCTATACCACGCACTGATTTGCATCTTCATATACTCATCGTTGTACTCACCATATATAAAAGGAATAGCCGAAAAACTAGCGGCTAAGCCATCAGAATAATCACTCACAAAGGTATACCAAAAATTCAACAAAGTGAACGAATTATCGAAATGAACAACGTGAACTTCGTACAAACCACCATTCTTTTTGAAGTTCATCTCCAAATGTTCGCCAGTGTCTGGGACCGTTGTATTTATTATCGTCCCATTTCTGGTAACTATCCTACTTATCTCCTCATACCCTTTAGGAGAAAACTCTATGTAATCATCGATGGGTTTAGATATCCCTATCGTCGTTATGGCTATCAGAAAGATCACTATTATTGTACTTATCTTCGATTCTTTGATAAAATTTATGGAATTTCTCATATATTTGCTCCTTTTCTTCTTTTAAAGTTAAAAATTCTCCATTGTAGTATAAAAATTTGCCGGCTACCATCGTTGCAAAAACGTTCTTAGGGTTTGCAGAATAAACTATATGAGACTTTAACCTTGATAAGTCATTAGGGAAAAACTCAAAAGAATCCATATCTAAAACGACCAAATCTGCTTTGAACTCAGGCTCTAACCTTCCTATGTTTGTTTCTAAGGCAAAACCACCGTTTTCCCAGCTCATCCTCAAAATTTGTTCGACTGAAAATCTGTCAGGCCCATACTTGTATTTTTGCAATATACCTCCAAACTTAATCTCGTTGAAAAAGTTCAAAGAATTGTTGCTAGCACAACCATCCGTTCCAAAGGTTATGTTTATATTCTTATCGAGCATATCCACTATGGGGGCTATCCCGTTGCCCAACTTCATATTACTAATCGGGTTATAAGCTACATTCACTTCTTTCCTTGAAAGAACTTCTATATCTTTTTCATCCACATGGACACAGTGCGCCGCTATCGTAGGAAGATCGAACAAACCAGTATTTTCAACATCTAAAAGATTGTACTGATTTCTTTCATTTTCTGATTCTAACAAATGAATCTGAATGTGAGTGTTGTACTTTTTTGCAATTTCTGCTACTTCTTTCAATTTATCCATAGGAACGGTGTAAGGGGCATGAGGCCCAAAGCCTATATAAATTCTGTTATCTAATCCATTGTATTTTTCATACGTTTCGATATTTTCTTTTATCCTTCTATTCCAACCCTCATCTGTATCGAAAGATAGCCCTCTTGATATATATGCACGAAGTCCTAAATCGTATGCAGCTTTGGCTATCTCGTTCGTAAACATATACATATCAACAAAAGTTGTTATTCCGTTGGAAATCATTTCCAACATAGAAACTAAAGCACCGTAGTAAGCCATTTCACTTTCCAAAAAATCCTCTCTTGGCAGCATCTCTTTGAACAACCAATCGTTAAGTGATAAATCATCGGCAATACCTCTAAAATAAGACATAACTGAATGGCTATGGGTGTTAATAAATCCAGGGACGATCAGCTTACCAGTTAGATCGTACTCGTCCACATCTCCCAAATTCACCTCGGTTGAATCACTTGGGGCAAGTAAGTCTTCGATCTCATCACCGTCTATTAATATATCAAATTTTTCTACATCATCATCAGCACTTATTAGAACATACGCATTCTTCAAAAGTTTTTTAGACATATCCACAACTCCTTTGGTTGTTTTCACTGAATATTATACTATAAAATATCGTTTGTGAGTTGATTTTTAAAAGAAAGGAAAAATACCGTTTTATATTTTCAAAAATTAGGAGACCCCTTCCCACTCCATATTTTAAAAATAATTGAAATTTTGGCAAATAAATAGTATAATTGTTTGTGGTTGTTTTTTTGGAGGTTTTATTTTGAAAAAGCACGATCTACGTTCACTGGGTTATTTGAACATGATCATTTATTTTGCTGTAATAGTTCTGTCAAATATATTTGTTGGTCTTTTGATAGGATATTTAATATACAGGTTTACCGACCAGCAGATATGGATGGTTTTGTTGATGTTTTTAGGGATAATTTCCGGATTATATTCGGGTATAAGGGAGCTTTTGAAAGAGGTAGAGAAACATGAAAGAGCTGAAAAAAAAGCTGAAAGAGATAGAAATGAAAACAATAGCGATAGTTCTGATTGAGGCCTTAGTTCTTTCTTTATTCTTTTCTTTAGAAGCTCTTTGGGTTTTATGGGGAGGAATTGGTGCAGTTATAGGTTTTTATTCACTTGCAGAAGAGATTAAAAAAATGACGGTTGGTTCAAAGCCAAGAAAGATCTTACCTGGTTTTTTTATGAGATACCTTTTGTATGGTGTGATATTGGGAATCGCTGCCTTTAATTCAGCATATGCCCTTTTGTTGGCTTTTGTCGGTTTAATAAATTTGAAGATTGTTCCATTTTTATCCTATAAATAATTTTGATTAGTAGTTGGAGGAGGTGTTCTTTTGACGAACGATAGATTAAAGAAATTTACCATCTTTCTTTTTGTAGCTTATGTAGTTTTGGGATTAATTAACTTTTTTGTTTTCGATATGAGTTTAGAGGGTGTTGGAGATAGATGGATTGTTTATTTTGGTGATGGCGGGTTCTTTGGTCAATTGAACCCAATGACTTTGATCATGTCTTTTGCTGTTATGTTTCTGTTGATTTTAGTTGCCAGGAGCATACATTTTGAGAGGATCCCTGGAAGGTTTCAGGCTGCTGTAGAAACATTTTTTGACTATTTTTGGGAAATGGTGGAAGATTCCGTTCCCAATCCTAAGTATAGGAAACAAACTTTTGTAATAGCTATGAGTTTTTTTCTGTATATAGGTGTTTCAAATGTACTTGGTGGGATGCCTGGAATAAACGTTGTACCAGTTGAAAATGGGTTGAATGTTCAGTTATTCACGGATACCTGGTACACACCTACCTCCGATTTAAATGTGAATCTAACGTATGCCTTGATGGTTTTAGTTGTCAGCCACTTTTTTGCGGCAAGGGCTAAAGGTGTACTCAAATGGCTAAAATCTTTTTTTGAACCAAATCCATTGTTGTTTCCTATCAACATAATCAGTGAATTGGCTAAACCAATCTCCCATTCTCTAAGGTTATTTGGTAACGTCATGGGTGGGGGAATATTAGTGTTGATTATTAGTTACATGTTGAAATATTTCGTTTTACCTGTGTTCTTATGGGGCTTTTTTGGTTGGTTTATTGGGCTCATTCAGGCCTTTGTTTTTTCTTTGTTAACTATTGCGTATATTGGTTCTTTATTGGAATAAAAACAAAACTTATCAAATCAGAAAAAACTAGTTTAAGGAGGAGAAAAAGATGGATTTATCTACTATGCTTCAAAATTTAATTACTGAAGGTGGTTCCATTGGATGGGGCTTATATTATTTAGGAAAGTTATTGGGAGCAGGAGTTGCAATGGGAATAGGAGCTATAGGTCCTGGTGTTGGAGAAGGTAACGTTGGTGCACACGCAATGGATGCTATGGCAAGGCAACCAGAGATGAGCGGAAATTTAACAACGAGGATGTTATTGGCAATGGCGGTTACAGAGTCAACCGGTCTTTATTCTTTGGTTGTTGCCTTGATCTTGTTGTTTGTTCTTCCATGAGTGTTTATTTTGTTGATCTTTATTAGTTTTTCCCCCAAAGAGGTGATTGTATGATATCTTTTAACTTAACTTCCATAGTCAATTTAGTAGGTTTTTTGGCTTTCATGTTTCTTATGTACAGGTTGTTGTACAAACCGTATTTTGATATCACAGATAAAAGAAAAAAAGAAGTAGAGAAGAATTTGAACGAGGCTGAAAAATTAAGGTTAGAAGCCCAATCAAAGAAAGAAGAGTTGGATAAGCAACTAGCTGAAGTGGATGATAAAAGACGTGAAATTTTAACTGAAGCTGATGAACAAGCTAAATCTATAATCAAGGCTGCTCAACAAGAGGCTCAAGAGCAGAGGAAATTTATTTTAGAAAAGGCAGAAAAAGAGGCTGAAGAGATTAAAGAAAGTGCAGCAAGAGAACTGCAATCGAGAATAGTTTCTCTAGCTGTTACCATTTCCTCTATGATATTAAAGGAGCAGATCGATAAAAAGAAGAATGAAGAGTTGATAAGAAGGGCTATAAACAATCTGAAAGACAAAGGTGAATTATAATGAAAGCTTCTTATTTTTTGGCTTCAAAGTATGCCCAAGCCATTTTGGGTACTTTAGAAGAAAAGGGTGAAATTTCAAGATTAGATGAATACGTAGAAGCGTTTCAAAGGTTAAAAAAAGCTCTTGAAAGCAGTGAAACTCTTAGGGATATGGCTTATAGTCCGTTGATTCCTCCAAAATATATAGTTACAAAATTGAAAGACGTCTCAGAATTTGATGATACTATTTTTGTTCAATTTTTAGAAGTTTTAGTGGATAAAGGGCGTCAAAATTTAATTCCTTTTATGTCTCATATTTTGTATCAAGAGAGTTTAGAAAGAGAAAAAGTTGTGGAAGTGAGACTTGTACTTCCCAATAAAGTAACTAATACAATTATAAATCAGATTAAACAAGCTATTCATAATAAAACAGGAAGAAAAATAAAGTTAATAACACAATTCAACGAAGATCTTATAGGTGGATTACAGTTATACATAGGAGATAAGTTTTTTGATTACTCCGTAAAAGGATTTTTAGAGAACATTCAATCTGCCTATGCACCAGTTGGTGGAGGTGAAATATTTGAGAGTTAATCCAGATGAGTTGACAAAAGTAATAGAAGAGCGTATTAAAAGTTATGAAAGTGGAGAGATAAAAGAAATAGGTTGGGTAATGCAGGTAAGCGATGGAATCGTTAGGGCTTACGGTTTGAAGGATGTTATGACCAACGAATTGGTTGAAATAGAAACATCTGAAGGTGAAAAGATCTACGGTATAGCTATGAATTTAGAAGAAGATAATGTTGGTATAATTACCTTGGGAGATTACAAAGGAATAAAAGAAGGGGACAAATTAGTTAGAACCAACAGAATAATAGAAGTACCTGTTGGAGAAAATATGCTAGGTAGAGTGGTTAATCCTTTAGGTATGCCATTGGATGGAAAGGGTGAAATAAGCACTAATGATTTTTATCCTATCGAAAGAAAGGCGATGGGGGTTGTAACAAGAAAACCTGTTGATACGCCTCTTCAAACTGGATTGAAAGTCTTGGATGCCTTGATTCCTATAGGAAGAGGTCAAAGAGAGCTTATAATCGGAGATAGACAAACTGGTAAAACCGCTATAGCTATCGATACGATAATAAATCAGAAGGGGAAAAATGTTTTTTGTATTTATGTTTCGATTGGACAAAAGTCATCAGGTTTGGCAAGAACTATCGATAATTTAGAAAAGTACGGTGCAATGGACTACACTGTAGTGGTGGCAGCAGATGCTTCTGATCCTGCATCTTTACAGTATATAGCTCCATACGCTGGTGCGGCAATTGGAGAATATTTTATGTTTAACGGTAAAGATGCATTGGTAATATACGACGATCTAACAAAACACGCCGCTGCTTACAGAGAAATATCGCTACTGCTTAGAAGGCCGCCTGGAAGGGAAGCTTATCCTGGAGATATTTTTTATTTGCATTCGAGATTGTTGGAAAGGGCGTCTAGGTTGAACGAAAATTATGGAAATGGTTCTTTGACAGCTTTGCCAATAATCGAGACGCAGGCGAACGATATTTCTGCATATATTCCAACCAACGTTATTTCAATAACGGATGGTCAGATCTATTTAGAAACAGGGTTGTTTAACGCGGGGATAAGACCTGCTGTTAACATAGGTTTATCTGTTTCAAGGGTTGGTGGAGATGCTCAGACCAAGGCGATGAAAAGAGTAGCTGGATCTTTAAAATTAGACTTAGCACAGTACAGAGAGTTGGAATCCTTCACTCAGTTTGCTGCGGATCTTGATGAGGCAACAAAGAAACAGCTAACAAAAGGTGAAAAACTCACTGAATTGATGAAGCAACCACAGTATTCACCGATGGAGATAGAAGAACAAGTTGCCGTTATTTACGCTGCCAATGAAGGCTATTTGGATCAGATCCCTACCGATAGAATAGGTGATTTTGAAAAACAATTTTTAGCCTATCTTAAAGAAAATTATATTGATACTTTAAATAAGATAAAAGAGAGCAAAGACATAACGGATGAGATAAAGAAAGAACTGAATGAAGCAATCTCAAAATTTTTGAATGTGTTTAGATGATTGGGGTGATTTTAAATGAGTCGTGGTAATTTAAGAGCCATTAAAAGAAGGATCGCCTCTACAGAATCTACTATGCAAATAACAAGAGCCATGCAGATGGTTGCCACAGCCAGGCTCAACAAGATACAGAAGCGATGGAAAGGTGTAAAAGATTATTCTAACTACGCAGAAAGGATTCTGAAAAAAGTTCCCTTTGTTGAAGAAAGCTTATACACTCAAAATGGTGAAGGTTCTTTAATTTTTGTGATCGCCCCAGACATGGGATTAGCGGGCTCTTTTCCATCTGATCTAGTTAAAGAAGCTTTAAGGGTGAAATCTAAGCTGGAAGATTTTAAAGGATACTTTGTTTTGGGTGCAAAGGGCTATTCAGGTTTAAAGAGTGAAACAGTCTTGGAAAAAGAGATAAATTTATTCGATATTCCAAAGGTTGACCATGCAGAGTATTTGCTGGACATTATTTTCCAAATTATGGAAAATAAAGGCATTAGCAAAGTGAAGGTTGTGTATGGAAAGTTAAAAAATGCCTTGATACAGTTACCTAAAACTTACGACCTGCTTCCAATAACAAAAGACAAATTTGAAATAGATGCCAGATACGAATATGAACCTGAGGAAGAGAAAGTATTTGAGGATGCTGCATATCAGTATCTTCTCTCTAAAATGTATCTATTTTTATTTGAAACCAAGTTGAGTGAACTTCATGCCCGACAAAACGCAATGAAAAACGCCACGGATAACGCACATGATTTAATAGAAGAGTTGAACCTTGATTACAACAAGCAAAGACAAGCCTCTATTACCCAAGAGTTGATAGAGATTGTTAATGGGGCGAATATGCAATAGGAGGTAATTCGATGCAAGATCAAAAAGGTAAAATAATATCTGTTATTGGACCTGTCGTTGATGTGAAATTCCCTGAAGGCCAACTACCTAACGTTTACGATGCTTTAAAAGTAAAGAACGAATACTCAGGAGAAGAGTTGATTCTTGAAGTTGAGCAATTAATCGGAGACGATACAGCTAGATGTGTTGCGATGGATTCTACCGATGGTATAAGAAGAGGGCAAGAAGTTATTAACACACAAGAGTCCATAAAAGTTCCCGTGGGGGAGACGACATTAGGAAGAATGTTCAACCTTTTAGGTAAACCTATCGATGAAAAAGGAGAGGTTGAAGGGGAAGAGTATTGGCCAATTCACAGGGATCCTCCATCGTTAAATGAACAAGATACATCTGTTGAGATTTTAGAGACAGGTATTAAAAGTATAGATCTTTTGGCTCCGTTCCCGAGAGGTGGGAAAATAGGATTCTTTGGGGGAGCAGGTGTTGGTAAGACGGTTCTTGTTATGGAACTTATAAGGAATATTGCTAAAGAGCATAAAGGGATCTCTGTATTTGCAGGTGTAGGCGAAAGGACCAGGGAAGGTAATGATCTTTGGTTGGAAATGCAAGAGACAGGGGTCATTGATAGCACGGCGTTGGTGTTCGGTCAGATGAATGAACCCCCTGGAGCGAGGTTCAGGGTCCCTCTAACCGCGTTGACAATCTCAGAATATTTTAGGGATAAGCAAAAAAAAGATGTCTTACTTTTCATAGATAATATATTCAGGTTTGTTCAAGCAGGATCAGAGGTGTCGGCTTTACTGGGAAGAATGCCCTCTGCTGTGGGATACCAGCCAACGTTGGCATCGGATATGGGGCAGTTGCAAGAGAGAATAACCTCCACAAAAGATGGTTCTATTACCTCTGTTCAGGCTATTTATGTTCCTGCAGACGATTTCACGGATCCCGCACCTGCTACTACTTTTGCCCATTTGGATGCAAATATAAACCTTTCAAGAAAACAGTCAGAGTTGGGACTTTATCCTGCGGTTGATCCATTAGATTCCACATCGAAGATGTTGGATCCCAACGTAGTTGGACAAGAACATTACACCGTTGCAAGAGAAGTCAAAGAAGTTTTGCAAAGGTATGAAGATTTACAAGATATAATAGCGATTTTGGGTATAGAAGAATTGTCCGAGGAAGATAGACAGGTAGTGAATAGAGCCAGAAGAATCCAAAGGTTCTTAACTCAGCCTTTCTTTGTTGCAGAAAGGTTCACAAATTATTCTGGTAAGTATGTTAATGTAGAAGATACTATCAAAGGTTTTAAAGAAATACTTGAGGGGAAGCACGATGATTTACCTGAAAGCGCCTTTTATATGGTGGGTACGATAGAAGAAGCCGTAGAAAAAGCAAAAAAAATGAATGTATGAAGTGTTTGTAAGGCAGGTGGTATAGATATTTAAATTCAAAGTTGTTACCCCAGAAGGGGTAAAATATGAAGAAGATGTTCAGTATGTAGAATTTAAAACAAAAGAGGGATCTATGGGAACCTTAACTCAACGGTTGCCGATCGTGACATCTTTGAGGATTGCCCCGGTATCGATAAAAAAAGCAGATAACTCAGTTGATAGTTTTGCGATCCATGGAGGTATTTTGGAGATGACCGGTGAAGAAATGACTATTGTTACCACCGCTGCTGAAAGATCCGAAGATATAGATATTGAAGCTGCGAGGAAAGCTATGGAAAGTGCCCAAGAACAGATTAAAGCAACGGAAGATCAGTTTAAAAAAATCAAATTACAAACTAGAATTGAAAAGAATCTTTTAAGGGTCAATATGTCAAAAAGAAAATAAAAGGATTGTTAATCTATCTTTGAATGAGGTCTATTTTAGTTTTTATCCTTTGTAAATCGTTGTAATTTTTTTCTAAATAATTATCTTTGATAGTCTTTAAATAACTTAAGTTGAGCCATATTTTTCCCCTTTCTTTCAACGAGGTTTTATCTTCCTCTAGAATAGAAGGGGAAAATATTTTTTGATCTGTTAGAACGTACGCAAGCAAATTATTAGCTAAGTCTTGATTGTTACCAACTACAGAACTTTTACTGAATACTAGGTCGACTTCTTGAATCTTCAAAGTGGTTATAACAGCTGGATTTCTCATTTCTTCGGGAAGGATAAAAGAGATTTTATAAGAGTTTATTGAGAATAATCTATGAGTTAAACTTTTTTCCTGGTTTATGAAGATAACTTGATTGTTGAAGAGTTTGAGAATATCGTTTTTTAAAAATAGAATCAAATGAATTCCGTATATATTGACAATTTCAGAAATTAAGTGTAATTTGCGGTAGGGGATATTTTTGTTAGAGGAGAAAAAAAAGATATAAAAGCCTTGGTTGATACCATCAGCAAGCTGTTTTATTGTGTTTTTTGAAGATAATTTTTTTATTATGTATATACCTAAACTGTTCTTGTTATAACTTTTTGGTTCTTCATTGATCGTTTTTAAAGACTCAAACAATTCTTTTTTGAGAAAGTTATAATGTAACTTCAAGAACAGATCGCGCGTCCTCATTCTATCTCAGCACCTTGACATCATAGGTGTGAATCGTTTCTTTCAAATCTGATAAATACTTCCCAAAAGAATGTATATAATTTTTACTCTTTTTAAAATCAAGCGTGAAATAAATAGCGTTTTTGATCACGAATTCGTTTTTGTAATTGGGGACGATGTAGGATACCGTAGTTTCGTTTTTCGCTGTGTTGATAATTATCGCCGGGATTTTTACACTTCTCAAATTTGACTGTATATGTAGAAGTACTTTTCTTTCTAAACTTTCAGAAAAGTTCAACGATAGAACGATTAAATCCACTTGGTACAAAAGATTCAAGAAATAAAATTCAAAATTTAGAGCATCGTTGGTAAACCCGAAAGATAATAAAATATCTTTTTCCGTTATGAACCTATTATCTTTGTTTAAATATGTTTTGTTCCTGTTTATATAACATTCTACATACTCTTTGTTATTGATAGCAATAACCTCAGATTGGTCGTTTAAAGACCAACCTGAGGTTGATAGTATTAAATCAAAATCAAAAAATTCCATCGCATTTGCTGAGTTTCCCACAAAAATTCTCATTTTCCAAATTTTTCGTAAAAAGTTTTATATGCCAAATAAGTCTCGTATATATCCGCTTTTGATGCTACCTCATACGGAGAGTGCATCCCCAAAAGCGGAACGCCAGCATCCAAAACGTCTAAACCTTTCTCGGAAAAGAAAAGGGCTATGGTTCCTCCTCCGCCTCTATCCACTTTTCCCAATTCTCCTATTTGCCAAGATATGCCTTCTTTATTGAAAAGATTTCTAATTTTTCCTACTAATTCAGCATTTGCATCGTTTGTTCTTCCTTTGCCCCCTGAACCTGTGTATTTCATTAGAGTTATACCGTAACCCAATTTTGGAGCATTGGATAAATCGTGAGCTTCTTTGTAATTTGGATCAACAGCAGCTGACACATCAGCTGAAAGCAAAGTGGAATTTGTAAGGATTTCTTCTATATTTTGAAGTAGTTCTTCTTCTTTTGCTAAAGCGGCAATTTTCTTCAAAACGTAGATCCAGAAATGATTTTTTGCACCTGTATTTCCATCGCTACCTATTTCTTCTTTATCGACTAGTAAAACTGCCGGGTTCTTTACAGAGGTCTGAGCATCAATTAAAGCGGTTAATCCTGTGTAGGCACAGACCCTATCGTCGTGTCCGTAGGAAGCTAAAAGGCTTTTATCTAGGCCTACATCTCTGGCAGGAAGTGCAGGAACGATTTCCAATTCAGCACTGACTAAATCTTCTTCAACGATTCCATATTTATCGTTCAAGATTTTCAAGATATTTAACTTAACCGGATTTTTAATTTTATCGGTTTCATCGTAGGAGATTGCAGTAGTACCAACTAACAAATTCATCTTTTCAGCTTCAAATGCTTCCGAAACCTTTTTATTAGCTAAATCTCTATCCAAATGAGGCAGTAAATCTGATATTACAAATACTGGATCGTTTTCGTCTTGTCCTATGGAAACTTCTATTTTACTACCGTCGTTTTTTATTACTACGCCATGTAATTCAAGCGGTATGTTGAACCAGTGATACTTCTTCACTCCACCATAATAATGGGTCTTTGCCATCGCAATACTCTCATCTTCCACTATTGGTTCGGGCTTTAAATCAAACCTTGGCGAATCTATGTGTGCACCAACTATGTTGATACCATCCTTCAAAGGATTGTTGTACTTCAAAGCAAATATCGCTTTGTCTCTGTTTACAAAGTAAACTTTATCCCCTTTCTCTATCTTTCCAGAGTTCACATAATAAGAAAGAGGTTTGAAACCGTTTTTTTCAAGGAGCTCCACTGAGTATGAAGCGGCCTTTCTTTCAGTTTTAGAAAAGTTGATAAAATCCTTGTACTGCGAAGAATACCTATCGATATCTTCCCTGTTTCTTTTGCTCCATACACTTTTCTTTTGAAAAGTTAAACTTTTTTCCAACTCTGTTAGGTCCATTAGATCACCTCCAATAAAATTTTACCATATTTTTTTGAAAATAAGCATAGTTAAATAATTTTTTATGAAGTCTTGGTTTATGTATACTCAAATAATCCGTTTATATATGATTAGGAAGAAATATTCGTCAATAGAGTTGATTACGATGTTTAAACTTTAGTTTTCTTCAATTTTATTATTTGTTTAAACTGTATAAAAATATTATAATAGATATGCTTAAGGAAGATAAGGTTTACGGGGGAAGGGGCAAAGACTTCTTTATTTTTTGGTGGGCTGCGGGGTAAAACACTGATTTCACTTCCTTATGGGGTGGGGAGCGGGGGAAGGGCGCTATATATAGTTTTAGAGTTCCTAAAGACAATTAAAAATTTTTGTGAGGAGGGACTTTTATGGAAAAGAAGATTTATCCAGAGTTGACTATGGATTTTGTAAGGGTTACAGAAGCATCTGCTTTGATGAGTAGTTTATACTTGGGTTGTGGTAATCTGGAAATGATTAAGCATAGTTCCATCGATGCTATGAGAGGTATGTTTGACTACATAGACTTTAAAGGGAATATAGTAATGAGTAAATACGATAAAGAAAATTCAAATATGTTGTACGTTGGTGAAAAAGTAGGTAGTTGGCAAGATGACACTAATGAAATGGATTTAGCTGTTGATGCTATAGACGGAGTGAAATTGGCTGCTTTTGGTCTGCCTAATGCCATAAGTTGCGTTGCTGCCACGGTGTCGGGAGGTATTAAATTACTGCCGACTTTTTATTCTTATAAGCTTGCTGTAGGTCGTGAATTAAAAGGTAAATTGGATTTGAGAAAACCTATGAAAGAGAATATAAAAATTGCAAGTGAGGTTTTGGGAATTGCACCTACGGAACTAACTTTTGTTATTTTGAATAGGCAAAGGCATGAAGAGATTATAGAAGAGATTAAAGAAGCTGGTTCAAGAATAAAATTGATAAGTGATGGGGATATCACAGCTGCCATAGCCACCGCCGTTCCCGATAGTGGGGTGGATATCTATGTTGGTATTGGAGGGACTCTTGAAGGGATACTCTCGGCTGCTGCTTTAAAAACGTTAGGTGGAGAAATTCAAATGAAATTATGGACAAGGGATAGAATTGAAGAACAATCGATCAAGGAAGAAGGTTGGGACCTTGAAAAAATCTTTTATACCGATGAAATAGTTGGTGGAGAAGATGTAATATTTTCTGCAACGGGTATAACCGATGGAGATCTTTTAAAAGGGGTTAAATTTGTAAAAGGTTTTGCTTACACTCATACACTTACGATGAGAAGTAAAAGTGCTACTATAAGAAAAATCGAGTCTATGCACAATTTGAAAAATAAAACTATAAGGCTAAAATCTTTAGAAGAGGATAAAAAATTAATCAATTTGAGAAACGAGTATATTAATTAAGTTGAAAATCCTTTTTCTTTTGTCCTTGTCATAAGTAAGATTACCCCTTCAAAGGCTATTTGTAAATAATAAGTTGCGAATCTCCACAACAGTATAGTTGTAGAAACGAATCTTCCAGGCATAAAACTGGCAAGGACAATACCATATAATGTCTCTACCCCACCTGTGGAACCAGGGGTAGGTATATAATAGATAACAAAATTCATTATTATAAAAAGTATGAATATTTCAAGAATGCTGTAGCTTCTTGATGTAATTGATGTTAGAGCAAAATACAAACCAAGGGAATGAAAAAAAACGATGAAACCTCCCAGTATAAAGTCAAACGTAACTATGTGTGCCTTTTCGACCCATAGTGTTTTAATACTTAACTTTAGCTCTTCTAACCAATTTTCTAACTTTTGTAATCTTTGTTCGAATTTCGATTTGTTTTTTAATGGAAATATCTTTAGTAAAAAGTTAAACAACTTATATATCAATTTTGGGTTTAAAAATAGTATTATTAACAAAGCAGAGAACCCTAAAGCGGCTATAATACCAATGATAAGTATATATTTTCCAGTCCCTATTCTGCCTAAAATACTCATTACTCTTCTTATGAAAATTAAGATAACGGCAGAAGAAAACAGTAAATTTTCTACAAGTCTTGACAACACTATATTTGTAGCCAAAGTGGATTCTATTCCTAATTTTGTAAGGTGGTATATTTGATACGGTTGACCACCACTAGCCATTGGGGTGATATTTGACATAAAATAGTATGAAATGGTATTATAAATGGCATCCTTAAACTTTATTTTTTTGTGGAAACTTAAGGTTACTATGTACAATCTAATTAAATCTATCAAATAAGCCATAGAGAAAACTACGAATACCTTCACAATAAAAAATAGATTGACAGTTTTAAGAGTATCGAAGGTTTCTTGGAAATCTGCAAAAAATGAGATCACAATGTTGATGACTAAACCAATAATTAAAACTACGATTAGATTAATGATTATTTTTTTTCTACTAAGTGTGCTTTCATTTTCCTTGCCTTTATCTTCGGACATTTTTTCCTCCTGTATGGATTTTTTGCTTTATACCTTCTTCATAGATATTTTTTAATTTTATAAAGGCCTTTTCATCACTATAATTTTCAAATAATTGGTAAGATTTTTTCTCGTATTCAGCGTACAACTCTTTGTTAATATTAAGTTTTTTGATTATCTCAACAAAATCTTCCACTGAATTACCAGATAAATAGTTAGGAGAAAATATTTGTTTGTAAACTGGTAAATCTCTAAGAACTAAAGGTAAACCACTTCCAGCTGCTTCAATTACAACCAAGCCAAAGGTTTCATGAAAGGAAGGAGAGAAGAAAATGTCGGATAAAGAATAATAATCGATCATTTTTTCTCTGTTTATGGTTCCAATAAAATTCACGTTGTTAGGAGCCCATTTTATCAACCTGTTCATTTCTTCATAACCCTCGGTGAACTGTTTAAAAGGCATTCCACCGGTCCAAATGAACTTCGTGTTCTGTAATCGTTTAGCGGTTTCCACAAAATCTATTATACCTTTTCTGGGTTGTATTTGTCCGGCACCCAAAATTATGAAATCATCATCATTATACCCGTGTTTTTTTCTTAAATAAGATTTTTTGTTGTATTTTTCCTCCGGCTTTGTGAAAAATAATTCTTTTATGACAAAGTTTCTGAAGACCACAATTTTATTTGGATTTATCTGGAGATCCTTAATCAGTTCATTTTTGGTCTCTTCACTAACGGCTAAAATGCAGTCAGAAGAGTTATAGAAATATTTTAAATATCTATTGAAAAAAGGTAACCATAGTTTATTGAATTTTATACTTCCTTTCAATGAATTAGGAACTATGTGAGCGGAAATCACACAAAAAGATTTTTTCTTATTCTTTAGCAACGATAAGAAGCTTTTTATGTTGAGAGTATGGATATGTAAAACATCATAATTCCCTAAAATTTTGTTCTCATATATCGTGTAATCACTATATTTTTTTAAAATGTATTTGTGATCTAAGGTAGCAGAATATACCCCTTGACCAGGGTATTTCTCAGCTATTGATAAAATATTGATTTTCATTTTTTCCCTTCTCAAAATTGGAATTTAAATGTGTTTTATAAGTCTTTTCAAGTTTTTGTTATAAACTCTTGAATAGATCATAGCAGAGTTATCTACTATAAAATCTCTGTAGACATAACCATCAAGGTATACCTTTTGTCTATTTAGATATTTATCTATCAACGTATTAGATAGCCCTTTTTGGGACATTAAACTCAATGGAAATCCTATACATTCTATTTCGTATTGCGCGTAGTCTTGTAAGGTTGTTTCAACCTTTTTAGTTGATTTTTGTTCTCTCTCTCCAAATAACGTACTTTTTATATCTTCTAACTGTTGAACTTTTCCTTTCATCCGTTGAGTGGTTTCTCTTAGTAGATTTTTACGGTTGTTGTTGAAATAATCTAATGCGCCGGATTTGATTATTAATTCCACAATATTTCTATTGATATTTTTGTTAATTATGAAATTAAAAAAATCTTCTAAGCTTGAGAATTTCGCTTCTTCAAATATTTGAGAAATATTTTTACCTATTCCTTTAATTATATACAAAGGCAGTATTAGATCTGTTTTACTAGCCAAACCAAATGGATATCTAATGTCTGGTAACTTTATTTTTACTCCTAAAAGCGATGCTTCATTTATTATATCAATATCAATGCCTTTTATTTTAACATATTCTAAGAAGAAATGTGAAGGATCTTTGAATTTTTTTTCTGATAACCAGTATGTGATGTGAGCATAAGCTACCGCATGAGATTTATTAAAGGCATACTGAGCAAAGTTTTCTATCTGAGAAAACAATAAGGTTGCTTCTTTTTCGCCTATCTTTTTTGAGGCGTTGGTAATAAATTTGGTTTTGAAGGTTGTGATTTTGTCTTTTTCTTTTTTAGATACTGCCTTTCTCAACAAATCTGATTCTTGTGGAGAAAATCCTCCTAAGATTTGAGCAATTTTCATTATCTGTTCTTGGTAAACTAAGACGCCCTTTGTCTCGGGGAAGATTTTTTTCAAATATTCTGGTGAGTCTTCATTAACGTATTGATCTATCATCCCGGATTCAAGGGGTCCGGGTCTGTTGATGGCTAAGAGTAAGATTAGCTCTTCAAAATTTTTAGGTTTTATTCTTTGGGCTAATTTTTGCCCTAATTTTGAGTCCAATTGGAAGATGCCTTTTGTCAAACCTTTGGATAGGTAATGGAAAGTTTTTGAATCGCTAAGTTCCCGGTACTTTTCTTCTATCTGTAATTTTTTTAAGAAGGTCAACGTGTCCAAAGCTAAAATGTCGAACTTTTCCACTCCTAAATATTTTAAATCAGACATTTCCCATTCTATTATGGATATTTCCTTTTTTTCAATGGGAGAAAAGGTTCTAAGGTCATTTTGGGAAATTATCAAACCCGCTGCATGAACAGACTCTGCCACTTCTATTCCTTCAAGATAGTAAGCGACATAAAAAAAGGTTTTATCTTTTTTTGATAAAGATTTGAATTTATCGATGTTCTCTTTACTTCTTATTGGAGCGTTTATTTTAGCTTCTAAATTGTATCCAAGTAGTTCTTCTGTCTTTTTTAAAGCGGATTTGATTTTCATAGTAGAATAAGTTCTGATTTGAGAGATCTTATATTCTCCCACTTCTTTTTGCAAAGCCTGTATTAGATCAACTCTTTTTTCCGCATCGATATCCAGGTCTATATCGGGTAATTCATGCCTGTATTCGTTTAGAAATCTTTCGAACAGGAGATCGTATTCAATAGGATTCACCTTAGTTATTCCCAATTTATAAACTAAAAAGGAACCCACTGCGGAGCCTCTTCCGGGTCCAACAGAGATGCCATTTTTTTTAGCGGTGTCAACGACTTTTTTTACCGTTAAAATATAATTTTTTACCCCTAGCTTTTTTATTATTTCCAACTCGTAGGATAATCGTCTTTTTTCTTCTAAGGTTAGATCTTTTTGTGAAACAATATCTGTTAAATTATAGTCAGTGACTTTGTATTCATCAAATCTATAGTTTCCTATATTGT
Organism: Petrotoga sp. DB-2; assembly: GCF_054051725.1. Taxonomy (NCBI): domain Bacteria; kingdom Thermotogati; phylum Thermotogota; class Thermotogae; order Petrotogales; family Petrotogaceae; genus Petrotoga; species Petrotoga sp. DB-2. The sequence goes on from NZ_JBSVZD010000006.1 coordinate 23,590, forward strand.
AATAAGTTGCTATATTTGAGAAAATAGATAGTTCATTTTGATATTTTAAACCGTCTTTGATACAAAGAGATTCTTCATCTTTAAATATATCTTTTAAAACGCCAGTTGGATACTTCACGTAGGGAAGATCCGTTTCGATTTTTTTCAATCTTAGGTTGTTTCCTAATCCGTTGTAGTGCATTATAGCTGATCTAATATCATTGTTTGTTTGCAATAAGTACTTGCCGTCTACCGTTTCATACAGGATTATTGGCTTAATTCTGTACTTTTGGGCATGAGCGATAAAACTCACCCATGATCTTGGGTGCGGTTCTGATAGGACTATGCAATTGAACCCATACCTTTTTGCTATGGGGAAAAGGTCCCTTAGCTGAAGATAGGATTTACCAATACTTTTTGAAGTTACCACGGGTCCTAAGATCTTCACTAGCAGGTCCTCCGTCAAGAATTTCGCCCTTTTAGGTTTGTTAGAGTGATCAACAGATTTTTAAAATCATCAGGTAAGGGAGCCAAAAATTCCATCCATTCGTTACTTTTTGGGTGGTAAAAAGCTAATTTCAATGCATGGAGCATTTGTCTGTCTACAGGTATTTGAAGATTCTTTACTATTTTATTTTTTCCATACAAAGAATCCCCGATTACTGGATTACCGATGTATTTGAAATGCACTCTGATTTGATGGGTTCTTCCTGTTTTAAGCCTTATCCAAACCAACGTGGCAAGATCTCCAAATTCTTTTAACACTTTGTATTCAGTTAACGCTTCTCTTCCGTTGTACACAACAGCCCTTTTGTGCCTTAAAATAGGATGTCTTCCCAAAGGTAAGTTTATTTCTCCTTCTTTTTCTTTCAGTGTTCCTTCAATTAGGGCTAAATAGTATTTCATTGTCTTTCTTTCTTTGAATTCTTTTGAAAGTAAGTGGTGTGAAAAAGCATTTTTTGCTACGACCAACACACCAGAGGTTTCTTTGTCCAATCTATGAACAATTCCTAATCTATTAGGATCTTGCATCTTTTTGTCAAGATCCTTTACATGGTACATTAGGGCGTTAACCAAAGTACCAGTTTTAATACTCGATGTTGGATGTACTATCAAACCAGCAGGTTTGTTAATGACGATTAATTCCTCATCTTCATACAGTATATTCAATGGTATATTTTCTGGTAAGATTTCCTCTTCTTTGGTTTCTTCTACCACTTCATGAAAATCTATTTGAATTTCGTCGCCTTGTTTAACTTTGTAATGAGGTTTCTTTTGAGATCCGTTGACGGTAATTTGTCCTTTAGTTATGGCGTTTTGGATGAGATTCCTAGAAATTTCAATAGGCATTTTTTCGACGATGTATACGTCGAGCCTTTTTTGTTCATCTTCTTTTTCAACTTTGTACATTCTTTTTTCCATATTTGCTCCTTTTAAAAAAATGGTATAATAAAATCACGCCACCAAAAGTCACGAATATATCAGCTACGTTGAATATAGAAAAATTTGGCCAATATATCATATCTACAACGTATCCTAACCTGATTCTATCAAAGATATTACCTAAAGCTCCTCCTATGATAAAAGTGATACCCAAGTCAAATGAAGTATTAAAAAACTTATATTTTTCTTTTAAGATAAAAAGAAAAATTACTATTAGTGTAGAGAAGATTCCATGAAACAAAGCCATGCCTTTAAAAAGTCCAAAGGCGATGCCTGTGTTTTCAACATAAGTCAATTGAAAAAATCCAATTTTAATGGTATTCTCTAGAAGAAACGTTTCTGAAAGTTTTTTAGTTAATTGGTCAAAAAAGATAATAATAGGTATAACCCAATTCATTTACTCAGCCCTTTCTTTTTCCTTGATCATAACCGTTATTGATTATAACACTTTAGAGGTAAAAATTGTCACTTTACCGTTAAAAATCTCATTAATCTGGCTGTTGACAGAAGCCTTACTTCAAACATATAGGGGTGGAGCCTTCACTCCTGCTGGACTTGGGGCCGCAGGTCCCGCCCATAATGGTTGGGAACCCTGGTCTCATGGGGTACAGGCCCCTTCCTTAGAAGGGTGGGCAGAACGGGGCAAAGGTGTTGAAACTCTTTCATCCTTCTGGGTGGGGAGCGGGGCAAAGGGGCGCTAACACAAGTTTTAGAGTTTCTCAAATCACTATAATTTTAAACAAATGAGGAGGAAAAACATGGAAGAAAGAAATCATAACTTTGATACTTTAATGATTCATGCGGGTTTTGAAAAAGAGCCGACCACCGGGGCTAACGTAGTACCAATTTACCAGACTTCATCTTATACCTTTGAAGACTCAGCTCATGCCCTTAGGCTTTTCAACATGGAAGAATCCGGGAATATATATACACGTATAATGAACCCAACGACCGATGTGTTGGAGAAAAGAGTTGCTGCTTTGGAAGGTGGTGTAGGTGCTTTAGCCACTTCCTCGGGGCAAGCTGCAGAAGCGATTGCGGTGTTAAACATTATGGAAGAAGGAGATGAAATACTTACAGCAAGCTCTTTGTATGGTGGAACTTTCACATTATTTAAAAATTCTTTGAGTAAATTTGGAATAAAGCCCAACTTCTTTGATATTGACGATATGGATAGCTTGAAAAATAATATAAATAATCGGACAAAGGCGGTTTATGTGGAAACTATCGGGAATCCCGAACTTTCTGTACCTGATTTTGAGCGGATTTCTAAGATAGCTCATGAGAATGGTATTCCTTTGATCGTAGATAACACCTTCGCCACACCTTACCTGTGCAAACCTTTCGAATTTGGTGCTGATATCGTTGTTCACTCTTTAACCAAATATTTGAACGGGCACGGTAATTCAATTGGTGGAATTATCGTTGATAGTGGAAATTTCGACTGGAACAATGGTAAATTCGGTATGTTAACTGAAGAAGACCCTGCTTTTCATGGGATAAGCTTTTATAAAAGATTTGGCAACTCTGCCTATATCTCGAAAGCTCGTTCCCAATGGTTAAGAGATCTAGGTGCTTCAATAAGTCCTTTCAATTCTTTTTTAATATTGCAAGGCATTGAAACATTGAGTTTGAGAATGGAAAGACATTGTTCTAACGCAATGAAAATTGCAGAATTTCTATCCGAGGATTCGAGGGTGAGCTGGGTAAATTATCCGGGATTGAAAAATCATAAAACTCATAAAAATGCAGTTAAATATCTAAAACATGGTTTTGGAGGCATGCTTTCCTTTGGAGTAAAAGGTGGAGTAGAAGCAGGGAAAAGATTTATTGAAGGGTTAAGAATATTTTCCCATGTTGCTAATGTTGGGGATGTTCGATCACTCGCCGTTCATCCGGCTAGTACTACGCATGGGCAGTTAAGTGAAGAAGAACAGTTGGCTTCTGGGGTAAGTCCTGATATGATTAGACTATCCGTTGGGATAGAAGACATAGATGATTTGATTGAGGATATTGATTCAGCTCTAACTAAAGCGACTAATAATTAATAACCATTTTTTAAGTTCATCCGGGACAGAACGAAAGGAGTGTTAAAAGTGCCTATAAAAATACCTGAAAACTTACCTGCTGCAGATGTATTGAGAAAAGAAAACATATTTCTAATGACTGAAGAGAGGGCGATACATCAAGATATAAGACCTTTAGAGATTGTTATTTTGAATCTAATGCCGAACAAGATAGTTGCCGAAACTCAATTATTGCGCTTGTTAGGAAACACCCCTTTGCAAGTAAATGTAGTGCTTTTAAAGATGGTATCACATAGCCACAAAAACGTATCGCAAGAGTACTTAGACACCTTTTATAAATCTTTTGATCAGATAAATCACAGAAAGTTTGATGGATTAATCATTACAGGGGCCCCCGTTGAAACTCTTGATTTTGAACAAGTGGATTATTGGGAAGAGCTGAAAGAAGTGATGGAATGGTCAAAGAAAAATGTGTTCTCTACTCTTCATATTTGTTGGGGTGCTCAAGCGGGGTTGTACTATCATTATGGTATAAACAAATATCATGTATCAAAGAAGATATTCGGTGTATTCGAGCATTCGGTAAGTTGTGAAGACTCGCCATTGGTTAGAGGTTTTGATGATACGTTTTGGGTTCCTCATTCTAGACATACCCAGATTAAAAGGGAAGATATTGAACCTATAAAAGAACTAATAATCCTAGCTGAATCTAAAAAAGCTGGTGTTTATTTAGTTGAAAGAAAAGATGGTAGGCAAGTTTTTGTTACAGGACACCCGGAATACGATCCAGAGGTTTTAAAAAAAGAATACTATCGTGATTTAGAAAAAGGTATGGACATTGATATCCCTGTGAACTACTTCCCACATGATGATCCAGAAAAACGTCCCGTAGTAAGATGGCGAAGTCATGCTTATATTTTATTCAACAATTGGTTAAATTACTATGTTTATCAACAAACCCCATACAACCTTGATAATATTGACGAAGCAATTTTTTAAGAATCAAAAAAACTGTAGAGCTAACCTATTAGTTGCTCTACAGTTTCATTAACTTTATACAATATTTTAGAATTTAATTTTTGGTTGAAACCAATTCTTTTGTTTCTCTTGCTATCATAAGCTCTTCGTTTGTAGGAACTACCAGCACCTCAACCTTAGAATCAGGAGTACTTATGACCCTTTCTAAGCCTTTAAAATTATTTTTCTCTTTATCTATCTTTACACCAAGATAAGTTAAATACTTTTCACATATTTCTTCCCTTGTTACTGGAGAATTCTCTCCTACACCAGCGGTAAACACGATAACATCTACCCCGTTCATCGCTGCCGCATAAGCTCCAATATACTTGGCTATCCTATACTCATAAATATCAAGTGCAAGCCGACAAACTTTGTCTCCTTCTAATGCTTTATCTTCAATATCCCTCATATCACTTGAGAAACCTTTCGTTATTCCATAGACTCCACTTTTATTGTTCAATATTTCTACTACTTCTTTTGCTGTTAATCCCTCTTCTTGAGCCAAAAATGAAACGATGGCAGGATCTATATCCCCACTTCTTGTTCCCATAACTAAACCCTCTAAAGGAGTGAATCCCATTGAAGTGTCGAAAGATTCACCATTTTTTACAGCGGCAATGGATGCCCCGTTTCCAATGTGTGAGGTTATGATTTTAAGAGTTTTTATATCTTTTCCCAATATCTCAGCCGCCCTTCTTGAAACATATTTATGGCTTGTGCCGTGGAACCCATAACGCCGTATCTTGTATTTTTCGTAGTACTCATAAGGAATTGCATACAAGAAAGAAATCTTTGGCATAGTTTGGTGGAAAGAAGTATCAAATACCGCAATTTGTGGAACATTGGGTAGAAGCTCCATCGCCGCCTTTATTCCCATGACATTTGCTGGATTGTGCAAAGGTGCCAAAAATGACATCATTTCAATTGCATCCAAAGACTCCTTATCAATAATAACAGAAGAAGAAAATCGTTCGCCCCCGTGCACCACTCTGTGTCCAACCGCATCTATTTCGTTTAGAGACGAAATGACCTTGTAATCTTCAGAAGTTAAGAGATCTAAAACTTCTTTTAATCCTTCTTCATGATTTTTTATAACCTTCTCTATAACATATTTTTCTTCGTTTTTTCTGTGGATGATTCTTGATCCTTCTATACCTATTCTTTCGACTAATCCTTTGGCTAAAACTTTTTCTGTATCCATTTCAAGAAGTTGATATTTAATTGAAGAACTACCTGAGTTGATCACTAAAACCTTCATGTTTTTCCTCCTCGCGCAAACGATTTTTTAACCGTTAAATTATACAACAATATAGGAAAAATTTCAAATAAAATGCATTCAAGAATAATAAATTGCAATAATTTATTTTGATAGCAGCTAATTATGATCTAACATATAAAAAACATTCTCTTTCTGGACAGTGTGTAACACCTGTGCTATAAGTCCTAGTTGAAGATTATAATCACAACATATTGACAAATTTTGATTTTACTCATATAATAATAACACATCAAATATTTTTGATGTGTTATTATTATATGTGAGGTTTTCCTAGAATGCAAATATTAAAAGAGATTTGGGAATTTATTCAATATCAGTTTCTTGGCATGAAATGGCTTAATACCTTGATTGAAAATATCCTTTCAGGTCTAGGAGTAGATACATCTACCCGCATAGGTGGTAGCATCGAGTTTTTCCTATATGATGTCATTAAGATAATCATACTGCTGTGTTTACTGATTTTCTTTATCAGTTACATTCAAAGCTTTTTTCCACCAGAACGGAGTAAGAAAATATTAGGTCGATTCCAAGGTGTTGGCGCTAACTCCGTCGCGGCTTTACTAGGCACGGTAACGCCTTTTTGTTCTTGTTCATCCATTCCTTTGTTTATCGGATTTACATCTGCAGGGCTTCCTGTGGGGGTAACTTTCTCGTTTCTTATCTCTTCCCCCATGGTCGACCTAGGTTCACTGCTTCTGCTTATGAGTATTTTCGGAGCAAAAGTCGCGGTCGTGTATGTAATACTCGGATTGATTATCGCGGTAGTAGGTGGTACGGTTATAGAAAAGTTACGAATGGGAAAGTACGTTGAAAGCTTTATTATAATGGCTGGAAATGTAGATATAGAAGCACCCAACCTGACGAGAAAGGATAGACTGGTTTACTCTAAGGACCAAATACTGTCCACCTTTAAAAAGGTGTTTCCATATATTCTGATCGGTGTAGGCATTGGCGCCATTATTCACAACTGGATTCCCGGGGAATGGATTAACGCCGTGCTCGGTAGTAAAAATCCGTTTGGAGTCGTTTTAGCCACACTTGTCGGTATACCGATGTATGCTGACATCTTTGGTGTCATCCCAATTGCAGAAGCTCTATTATCTAAAGGTGCTGATCTCGGCACCGTTCTTTCGTTTATGATGGCGGTCACAACGCTGTCTATACCATCTATGATTATGTTGCGCAAAGCTGTCAAAACGGAGCTCTTGGCACTATTTATCGCAATCTGCACCATGGGTATCATTATTGTAGGTTATTTTTTTAACGCTATTCAAGGATTGATCGTATAGTAGAAAAAAATATAAGTAAAAAACTTAGTGTCCAGCTATTGATTATACGATCTGTATGGAGTGTGGCATTTACATCACAAGGTGTTGTACCACACAAGGTTCAATTGTGTCTATAATCCAATTATATGTTGGAAAAGATTCCAAATAGTTGTTATCAATTAAACAACAAAAAATGAATAAAAAGGAGTGTAATAAAAATGTCACTATTTGAAAAGAAAAAGAAAGAAACAACATCCTGCTACGGAGAAAACCATGATACAGGAGGCATGGCAAAGCCACAACATGCTAAAACTGGGAGTGCTAGCGTTAAAATACTTGGAAGCGGATGTCCGAAATGCAATCAACTTGAAGCGGCAACAAAAGGGGCTCTCCAGAAGCTTGGTATGGATACGACGATTGACCATGTAACAGATTTTTCGGAAATTGCGGCTTATGGTGTTATGGCAACCCCTGCTCTCGTTGTGGAGGGGAAAGTGGTTTCTTATGGTAAAGTTTTAAAAACAGAAGAGATAGTGGAGATTCTTCAAAAAGTTAGGTCATGAAAAAGATGAATGAAATTGGCAAGCCGTGTCACAGATTTCGTTAGCAGGTTGTTGCACAAAGAACCCGTCGTAGCACATGTTATTTAGCAGTTTTTGAATACTGAATAAATTTTTAAGCTTTTGAAAGACAACCCCAAGCTCCGGTTCAGTTTTCCACCCGAAGATATAAAAGGTCTGCTGTGAGCAAACCTATATATGTGCATCTATGCTGGGCGCACATAAAAAACATCCGCTTCACGCGGATGTTTTTATACTACGGTTCATAATTATAATGCAGTATATCCTCCATCAATAACCAATTCAGAACCTGTCATGAACGAGGATTCATCGGAAGCCAAGAATAATGCTCCATTGGCAACTTCTTCAGGTTCAGCAGGTCTACCCAATACGGTAGTTCCAAGGAGTTCTTTAGCGGATTGTTCATCTTTTAACAGTTCGTCAGTCATCGGTGTTCTTATTACACCAGGATGTATAGAATTTACTCTAATGTTGTATTTAGCAAGTTCAGCAGCAACTGTTTTTGTTAACAATCTTGAAGCACCTTTTGAAGCATGGTACGCCACAGCAGCTCCACTACCTATGAGTCCATAAATAGAAGAAATATTGATTATAGAACCCTTTGTTACTTTCTTCATTGCGGGTAACACGTACTTTATACCTAAAAATTGGCTCTTTGCGTTTATGTTCATTACACGATCCCATTCTTCTTCTGAGGCGTTTTCTACTCCATTCATGCTTAAAATACCGGCATTGTTTACTAAAACATCTACCTTACCCCATTTCTCTGTTACCTGTTCAACAACTTTTTTCCATTCATCAGCTTTTGTAACATCAAGTTTTACAGCCATTGCTTCAAATCCATCTTTGTTGATTTTATCTGCTACCTCTTTTGCTTCGTTCTCTAAAATATCTGCAACAACAACCTTTGCCCCTTCTTTTGCAAAGAGTTCAGCTTCAGCTCTTCCCATTCCTCTTGCGGCTCCTGTAATAATAGCAACTTTCCCTTCCAATCTTCCTGCCATAATATGAATCCCTCCTTTTACTGTGAATATTTTCACAATTAACGATAAATAAAAACGACTAAATTAATCGTATCTAAATTATACCATATTTTTTTAAAAGAAAAAGCATTTATGTTAAAATATTAAAAAGAAATCTTTTTATGGAGGTGTATTATGTCAAAAAAAATAACCTACGGAATGGTTGGTGGATCCATAGATTCTATGATAGGTGAGGCACATAGAAATGCAATATTATCAGATGGAAGGGCAAGCATAGTTAGTGGCTGTTTTTCAAGGGATTATAAAAAAACATTAAAAACAGGCAAAAAATGGGGCATAAAGAAAGATAGATTGTATGAAAATTACTTGGAAATGGTCGAAGAGGAGAGCAAAAAGAAAAATAAAATTGATTTTGTCGTTATTGCTACTCCGAATGCTTCCCATTATGAAATAGCTAAAGCCTTCTTAGAAAAAGGTATAAATGTTGTCTGCGATAAACCACTGACAACAACAGTAAAAGAAGCCCAGGAGCTAAAACAGTTAGCAGATGATAACGATCTTTTGGTGTGTGTAACGTATTCATACGTGGGATATCCGATGGTCTCGTTAGCGAGGAACAAAATAGAAAAAGGTGAGTTAGGTGAAATAAGATTCGTTAATGTACAATATATTCAAGGATGGCTTGCAAAAAAGATCGAAGATGAAAACAAACAAGCCCAATGGAGGTTGGATCCAAACCAAAGTGGTTTGGCTAATACTACAGCCGACATAGGCAGTCATGTGGAAAACATGGTTTCATATCTTACTGGAAAAGAGATCGATAGTTTGTGTGCACGCCTTGATACTTTCGGTGAATCAAGAAAATTGGAAGATAATTCCACTGTGATGATAAATTTCAAAGATAAAAGTAAGGGATTACTTTTTATGTCTCAAATTGCTGTTGGAGAGAACAACAATTTTAGTGTTTCTGTGTTTGGTTCAGAAGCTACATTGAAATGGAGTTTTAATCAAGCAAACAAATTAACGATTTTGCGTGAAGACCAAAAAGAAGAGATAGTTCAAAATGTGAATGAAATTCCTGGAACGAACATAGGTTTCAAAAATACTTATTCCATGTTTATCACCGATTTAATAAATAAGAAGAACGGTGAAATTATAACCAACGATAATGCCCATTTTCAAAGTGTAAATGCGGGATTAAGAGGGATGAGTTTTATTGAAAAATGTGTAGAAAGTTCAAAAAATGGGAGCGTTTGGGTAAAGTTTTAAAACCAAACTCGATAGGGTGCACTTCGGGGCAAACCCATATTCCTTTATCCTTATGGGTGGGGAGCGGGGTGAAAGGGCGCTAAAGAAAGGTTAGAGATGCTAAAGAAAGTAAAAATTTCAACTAAGAGGAGGGGTAAAATATGTTCAAAAGACTGACTTATGGAATGGTAGGAGGAAGTAAAGACTCTCAAATAGGTATAGTCCACAGAAAAGCTATAAATCTGCACGGGAAGGCAGAATTAGTCTGTGGAAGTTTTTCAAGAAACTTCAAAAACACTTTGGCAACAGGCAAAGAGTTAAAAATAGATGAGAAAAGATTGTATAAAAATTATGAAGAAATGGCTGAGGAGGAGTCTAAAAGGGCCGACAAAATAGATTTTGTATCCATTGTCACACCCAACAGTTCACATTATGAAGTCGCAAAAAAATTTTTAGAATCTGGAATAAATGTGATGTGTGAAAAGCCGTTAACCATAACTCTAAAAGAAGCTGAAGAGCTAAAACAGTTGGCAAGAAAAAACAATCTACTTTTTGCGGTTGCTTACACCTTTACAGGTTATTCAATGTTAAGATACGCCAGAGAGTTAATTAAAAGAGGGGAAATAGGCGAGATTAGATTTATCAATGCTCGATACCTAAGTGAGTGGATGGCAAAGGTTCCCTTTGCCGGTAAAAATTCTCGCCACGAGTGGAGATCGGATCCAAAAGTTTCGGGTGTATCCAACTGTGTCGCTGATATAGGGGTACATGTGGAAAGCGTAGTTTCTTTTTTAACAGGGTTGAAGATAAAGTCCTTAAATGCCAGAATGGACAAGTTTGTTGAGCCAGATAGGCTAGACGATAATGCATCTATACTAATAAATTATGATAATGGGGCAGAAGGCATATACTGGACATCTCAAATTGCTATGGGCCATGAAAATACTTTAGATATCGGTATATATGGAACAAAAGGATCTATAGAATGGTCACAAGAGCACGCAAATTATTTAAAGATCTCAAAAGTTAACCACCCTTTTATAACTTTATCAAGGGGAAGCGAAGAGGTTGATGATTTTATTAAAAACGATTATGTGACTCCTGGTGGGCATCAGGAAGGTTACGTTGAAGCATTTGCAAGGGTATACGATAAGTTTATAAGCGCAATTACAAAAAAGAAAAAAGGAGAACTTTTAGAACAAAGAGACTTAGATTTCCCCACTGTAGAAGACGGAGTGGAGGGAATGCGGTTTATAGAAAGGTGTGTAGAAAGTTCAGAAAAAGGCTTTAGTTGGGTAGAATTTTAAGATTATTTTGTTTCGATTTCTGAAAAAAGTAAAAAGCGGTTTAAATTTTATTAAATTACCAAAAGATAAAAAATGGTATAATTAATCAGGTATATTATTAGTGAATTTTTTAACTTGTTTCCTTATGTGTGTGGTCAGAAACTTTCCCCTTCTTTATGCGTAGGCTACAGGATTTAAGGGACCGAAGGTCCCTTCCATAGAAGGGTGGGCAGTGGGGTGAAAGGGGTAAAGTTTCTTCATCCTTCTGGGTGGGGAGCGGGGCAAAAGGGACGCTATATGTGTAATAAAACCTAATTATACGAGGAGGAAGAAATGAATGGATGGACTTCTTGAGAACAAATTAAAGGACATCGAAACTTATCTTAATTCACTCGATTTGACGAACAAAACCGAAGAAGAAAGAAGAAGTTTTCTGATTGAAGTTTTGCATAAAGTTCAAGAAAATTTAGGATATATCCCAAATGAAGTACAAAAATTAGTGGCCAAAAAACTGAAGATCCCTTCTTCTCAAGTTTATGGTGTTGTGACTTTCTATAATTTTTTCTCCACAAAACCTAAAGGTAAGTATCCTATAAGCGTGTGCTTAGGAACAGCTTGTTACGTGGGAGGAGCAAATGAAATCTTAGACGAATTCAAAAAGATTTTAAATGTTGAGGAAGAAGAGGTAACCGAGGATGGATTATTTTCCATTCATCCGGTTAGGTGTTTAGGTGCTTGTGGTTTGGCACCGGTGGTAAAAATAGGGGAAAAAGTACATGGGAGACTTAAAAGAAACGATGTAAGAAAAATAATTAGAGAGTATAGAGCCAAAGAGAAAAATAGTTAATAGGAGGTTTTTCCATGCCTAAATTAAATAGTTTAGAGCAATTAGAATCGTTGATAAATGAACTCAAAGAAAAAGAAAATAAGAATAAAATTGTATTAAAAGTTGCTTTGGGGACTTGTGGTATCTCAGCAGGAGCTGATGAAACTTATGAAGAGCTTCTAAAAGAGGTAGAAGAAGAAAAATTAGAAAATATTGAAGTTATTAAGACAGGATGTTTAGGGTACTGCTATGCTGAGCCAACAGTAGAAGTTAATGAACCTGGCAAAGAACCAGTATTGTATGGTAACGTTACGAAATCGAGAGTAAAAGATCTTGTAAAAACTCATTTAGTGGAAGGAAAAATCGCAGAAGAATTGTTGATAGAGGAAACCCACAAAAAAGCAATTTGAGGGAGGTAAAACGATGCCTGAACAAGTGAGAATCGTTTTAAGAAACGCTGGAAATATTGATCCTGAAAACATTGAAGATTATTTAAAAAATAACGGTTATTTAGCCCTAGCAAAAGCGCTTAACTCAAAAAGAGAAGAAGTAGTTCAAACAGTTTTAGATTCAAATTTGAGAGGTAGAGGTGGTGGTGGGTTTCCAACCGGTTTGAAATGGAAATTCGCTATGCAAGCTAAAGGAGACGAAAAATACGTAATATGTAATGCTGATGAAGGAGATCCTGGGGCATTTATGGATAGATCAGTATTAGAGGGAGATCCCCACTCTGTGTTAGAAGGTATGGCTATAGCTGGGTATGCAATTGGTGCTCAAAAAGGGATTATTTACATAAGAGCAGAGTATCCTTTGGCTGTTGCTAGGTTAAAAGTTGCTATTTCACAAGCTAAAAATTATGGATTGCTAGGAGAGAATATTTTAGAGAGTGATTTTTCTTTTGATATAGAGATCAGACTGGGAGCCGGGGCTTTTGTCTGTGGTGAAGAGACCGCTTTGATTCATTCGATAGAAGGTCTTCGTGGTGAGCCAACCAACAAACCGCCTTTTCCTGCCAATAGCGGTTTATGGAAAAAGCCGACCGTGATAAACAACGTTGAAACACTTGCAAATATAGCACCTATAATACTCAATGGAGCCGATTGGTTCAAACAATACGGAACAGAAAATTCTCCAGGAACAAAAGTGTTTGCACTTGCTGGAGACGTTAAAAAGGTTGGTCTCGTTGAGGTTCCAATGGGGACAACTTTAAGAGAGATAATCTTTGATATAGGTGGAGGGATCAAGGGGGATAAAAAGTTCAAAGCTGTTCAAACGGGAGGTCCTTCGGGAGGGTGCATTCCCGAAGAATACCTCGATACCCCTATAGACTACGACAGCCTTCAAACACTAGGCTCGATGATGGGTTCTGGTGGAATGATTGTAATGGATGAAGATACTTGTATGGTAGATGTTGCAAAATTCTATCTTCAATTTACAGTTGATGAATCCTGTGGTAAGTGTACTACATGCCGTGTGGGAAACGTAAGACTTTTAGAGATTTTGGAAAAAATAACTTCTGGGAATGCTCAATTGGAAGATCTCGATCATATGTTAACTTTGGCTAATGTCGTAAAAAATGGCTCTTTATGTGGTTTAGGACAAACTGCCCCAAATCCGATCCTCTCTACTTATAGGTATTTTGCGGATGAATATAAAGAACATATATTGGATAGAAACTGTCGAGCTGGCGTATGTAAAAATTTAATAAGGTACGAAATAATTCCAGAAAATTGTACAGGTTGTACGGCCTGTGCAAGGGTATGTCCTACTGAAGCGATACAAGGTGAATTAAGAAAACCTCATACAATAGATCAAGAAAAGTGTATAAAATGCGGGTCTTGTTACTCAACATGCAGGTTTAACGCTATAAGAATAGTATAAATATAGCTAAAAACTCCTTCATCCTTCTGGGTGGGGAGCGGAGCGAAGGGGCGCTAAATCAAATTTTTTCAAGAGGGAAAAAATTTTTGGTTAGGAGGGAAAAATAATAAATGCCAAAAGTATATATAAATGACCATGAATTTGAAGCTTCCGAAAAAGATACCGTTTTAATGGCTGTTCAAAAATTTGGGGGTTATATACCAACACTTTGTTATATGAACTTAAAGGATATTAATATCGAAAATAAGCCTTCTTCATGTAGAGTATGTATGGTTGAAATAGAAGGTAGAAGAACTTTAGCCCCAGCTTGTACAACGCCCGTATTTGAAGGAATGAAAATAAAAACACATTCCAGGATGGCAGTAGAAGCTCGAAGAACCGCTGTTCAGTTATTGTTATCCGATCATCCACAAGATTGTTTAAAATGTCCAAAAAATGGTGATTGCGAACTACAAAAAATCGCCTCTGAACTAAACATTGTGAACAATCCTTATTTTGGTAAAACATCTAATTACGACCTTGATATATCTGCTGCAATAATCAGGGATCCGAACAAATGTATTATGTGCAGAAGATGCGAAACCATGTGTAACGAATTTCAAACCGTTGGGGTTCTTTCAGCAATAGATAGAGGTTTTGGTGCTGTCGTTAAGCCTTCTTTTGATATGCCTTTAGAAGAAACGGCCTGTACGTTCTGCGGTCAATGTGTGGCGGTTTGTCCTACAGGGGCGCTAGTTGAAAGATCTTACATCGGCGAAGTATGGAAAGAATTGGAAAATGAAGAGAAGCACGTTGTAGTTCAAACCGCTCCTGCGGTGAGGGTGGCATTAGCAGAAGAATTCGGTTACGAGCCTGGAACTATCTCTACCGGGAAGTTGGTTGGTGCATTAAAATTAATGGGTTTTGATAAGGTCTTTGATACCAATTTTGGAGCTGATTTAACCATAATGGAGGAAGCTACAGAGTTCAAAGAAAGGTTAGAAAATGGAGGTTTTTTACCCATGCTGACTTCTTGTTGTCCAGGGTGGGTTAAATTTATTGAACATCAATTCCCTGACTTGCTCGAGATGCCTTCTTCTGCAAAGTCTCCTCAACAGATGTTTGGGGCGATTGCGAAGAGTTATTATGCACAAAAAAATAATATTGATCCCAAAAAGATGACCGTTGTATCCATAATGCCCTGTTTAGCCAAAAAGTACGAAGCAGCTAGAGAAGAAATAAATGCATCACCTGAATACAGAGATGTTGATTATGTATTGACTACCAGAGAACTGGCAAAAATGATCAAAGAAGCAGGAATTAATTTCAAAGCTGTCCCAGAAAGGGAGTACGATAGTCCTTTAGGAGAATCCACCGGTGCTGCGGCTATCTTTGGTAGAACAGGAGGAGTTGCAGAGGCGGCTTTAAGAACCGCTTATGAATGGATAACTGGGAATGAACTAAAAGAAGTAGAATTTGAGCAGCTTCATGGATATGACTCTCTAAGAGTTGCAGAAGTTGAAATTAATGGTAAAAAATTAAGAGTTGGAGTTGCTTATGGCCTGGGTAATGCACGAAAACTCTTGGAAGACGTTCAATCGGGAAAGATAGAATTTCATTTAATCGAAATTATGGCTTGTCCAGGGGGTTGTGTAGGAGGCGGTGGACAACCGTACCATCATGGTGATTTCAACGTGATTAAAAAGAGAATCGAGGCATTAAATGTTGTTGACAAATCAAAGATAATTCGAAAGTCCCATGAAAATCCATCAATTGTTAGACTATACAACGAATATTTAGGAAAGCCCGGAAGCGAAAAATCACATCAATTGTTGCATACGCATTATATGGAAAGAGAATGGCTTTAAAAAAACTAAAGGCGGAGAAAATCCGCCTTTAGCTTAAATTAAAGCCACACTTTAAAGGTTTTTATTTCGTAAGGGGTTATATTGAATACGATTTTATTATCTTTAAACGCAGTTTCTTTTTCTGCTTCTTCGATTAAATTACATTCAACCGCTTTTTTTATAGTTCTAAAAAATTCTATTTCCACTTCCTTTTTTCTACTGCCTTTATCTTCGAAAAGTCTAACAAGTACAGAGTCATCATCTTCTGCTTTTTTTACGGTTTCGATTACCACATCAGAATCGTTGACCTTGATAAAAGAGAAATTATCAGGAAAACTTCCTTCTTCGTTTTTTTCTATCTTTTTAACTATTACAGGGTAATTCAATTTATAGGCTTCTTGTATTACTTGCGAATCTCTCCATGTTCCAGCGTGTGGTAGAAGAGAATAAATGAATACATGTTCTGTTCTATCAGCGGTTTCATCGGGTTCGATTGGGGATCTTAGAAGAGTGAGTCTCATAACGTTTTCTTTTATATCATACCCATGTTTACAATCGTTTAGTATGGAAACTCCATAGTTTGCTTCTGAAAGATCCGCCCACTTCTGTGTTGGGACTTCAAATTTTGCTATATCCCAACTTGTGTTGTTGGTTGTACTTCTTTCTATGTTTCCAAATTGTATGTTGTAGGTGGCTTTTGTACTCCTTACATTAACAGGAAAAGCTGTTTTTAATAAAACTTGTTTCTCTTTCCAATCAACATGGGTATCGAAATCGATTCTTCTTGTGTGGTTGTATACGATGACTTTCTGTTCAATAATGGAGTCATAAAACCTCCAGGAGAATTTTAAAACACCTTTTAAAGGATTCTCTTCAACTACTTTTACTTCGATTAAATCAGTAACCTCTTTCATCTTTTCATTGAAATAAGGAGAAATGTCCCATGCATCAAAAAAGTAAGGTTTATCTTCGAAGGTTTGTAGCACGTTTCCCAATTTCCCTTCTTCCAATACTTCCCTTTTATTTTCTTTATCGTATAATCTTTTAATCTGCCCTTTTTCGTTGAATTCGATTATATAGTATCTGTTTTCAATGTAATTTTCTTTCACAATCATTTTTTCATCAATTTGCTTCTGCTCCAAATTGGATACCTTAATACTTTTATAGCCAAAAGAGGGTATTCCTCTAACCAACGTTTTTTTACCGTTTTCTAACTCTACAATCTCGTCCCTTTCAAAGGGGGTGGTGTTGAATAATACCAAACTGTCTTCTTCGCTTTTTATTTCCTTTGAAATCATAGAAATAGCTCTTTCAATCTCTTTGTTAGCTATCCCCTTTATCTTTTCAAAATCCCTTCTTGCATCCTCATAGACCTCTCTTATTGAAGAACCTGGTAAAATATCGTGGAATTGGTTTAATAATAATAGTTCCCATCCTTCATTCAGAGAATTTTTAGGATATTGAAAATCTTTAAATAATTTCAAAGCCATTGAGTTTAATAACTCTGCGTTATGGTACAATACTTCTGATTTTCTGTTTTCCCTTTTCACAAAGGCTTGTGAAGTATACGTACCTCGATGTAATTCGAAGTACAACTCATCATCCCAAACTGGGACATTTTTATCTCTTATTCTCTCTTCCAATTTTTCAAAATAATCCTCTACTCTTCCCATCTCCACTTGGGGTAAACCTGGGATTTCTTTTATTGCTTGATAATTTTCTAACATTTCATATGTTGGGCCTCCGCCCCCATCTCCCCAACCGAAGACAAGAAGTAATTCATCGTTTATATCTTTTTGTTTGTAATTATCCCATATCCCTTTTATCGTGAAGGGTTCCACCATACCGTTGTAGGTATAATAATAATTGTTTTTATCAGGTGTTGTAATAAAATGGGATAAAATTTTAGTGCCATCGATGCCTTTCCACCAAAAAGTATCGTAAGGAAATTTGTTGATTTCATTCCAGCTTATTTTGGTTGTAGCAAAGTATTTCATCCCACTTTTCTTTATTATTTGAGGTAGGGCATATGTGTAACCAAATGCATCGGGCAACCATACAACCTTAGAATCAACTCCAAGCTCTTCTTTAAAAAACCTTTTCCCGAATAGTATCTGTCTTATCAAAAACTCACCTGGAGAAATATTAGAATCGGACTCTATCCACATACCACCAGTTGCTTCCCATCTGCCTTCTTTAATTTTTTCCTTTACTTTTTCATACAACTCAGGGTAATCATTTTTTAGGAACTTGTACAATGCCGGAGAAGAGTGCATAAATGCATATTCTGGATACTCTTGCATTAGATTGAGAACTGTCGAAAAGGTTCTTTGTGCTTTTTCTCTTGTGTGTAAAACAGTCCAAAGCCATGCCATATCTATATGAGAATGCCCTGTCAAAACAACTTTTGGAGAATCCATTTTAAAATTTCTTAGTTTTTTCAATTCTTCTTGCAAAAAATTATAACTGTCTTTTATTGATTCATAGTATTCTTTGGATCGGGGTTTTGTAAAATTGATTCTTTTGTAAGACTCATTTAGAATGTTGAACAATTTTACTTTTACAATATCATTTTGACTTAGTTGATCGATTGTGTCAAGAATATTCTTTGCTAGGAAATAGTACTTTTGTGAATATTTTTCTATTTTGTAAAGTTCCAAACCTGAAAATGTATAATTTAATTTCCCTCTCAAGCCAGTCCATGACCTTAAGTATATCTTCAATACATTTCCTTGTACGATCTTTGGAGATATTATAGCCTCTTTATGGTATTTGTCTATTCCTTGAACGAATTGACCATTTACAAAGAGTAAAGATTCAGGATAATCAGGAATAACGTCCAAATCACCATCTTTTTCTAAAGAAACCTTCAAAAAAAGCCTTTCTTCGCCAATATTCTCAGGCAGCTCGATATTTTTTCTAAACCAAAATACCTTATCGTATCCTCCCCACTTTTCCTCTATTTCTATCTTTTTCCAGTCTATTGAATCGTTGAATTCTGGTTTGAATCTTCTTTCTTTGTCTTCAAAGTATTCCATTTGCTGAATTTGCAGAATACTTAGAGTTTGAAATTTTTTTACTTCTCTTAATCCATTTTCTAACTTTTTCTTGGTTATGTTTTCTAACATGTTTTATATTGGCCTCCTAGATAGCGATCAAATTAATGATAACACAGCTAATAAGAGAAAATAGTAAAAAACAAGAAAAGAACTTTGAAAGTATTTAGTGCTTAATAAATCTTTATGCTTCCTTATATTTCACAAATAAAAATAAAGTACTATTGAGATACAAAAAGTTGTTGAGTAAAGTCTTTAAATAGTTTCAAAAATCTATCGGAGGTGAGTTTTGTGAAAAGGTTGGTTATGTTTGTATTTATGGTTTCTTTGTTAAGCGTTTTGTCTTTTCCTGTAACCATAGAGTTTTGGCATGCGATGAGTGGAGACAGGATAGCTTTGATCGAAGATATTGTGAGTGATTTTGAAGAGGCTTATCCGGATATAAATGTAAATGCACAATATTCAGGAAGTTATCCTGAAACACTGAATAAGCTTATTGCAGCGGTACAATCTGGGAACGCACCACACATAGTTCAGATTTACGAAATAGGTACAAGACTTATGATAGACAGTGGTGTCATCGTTCCAGTGCAAGATTTACTTGATCAAGATGATTCTTATGATGTAGGGGTTTTGTTGGAACCTATATTAAATTACTACAAAGTTGATGGAAAGTTGTACTCAATGCCTTTCAATTCATCTACTGCTTTGTTGTACTACAACAAAACGCTCTTTGAAGAAGCTGGCTTAGATCCAAATAGACCTCCTCAAACCTACGAAGAGCTGTTAGAATACTCTAGAATTTTAACAAAGAAAGACTCAAGTGGAACTACTGTTCAATACGGATTAACTTGGCCTACCCATTCGTGGATAATTGAACAACTTATGGCTGCCGCTGATGCACCACTTGTTAACAACGATAACGGAAGAACCGCCAGAGCAACAGAGGCTGTCTTCGATAGTGATGCAGGTTTAAAAATATTTGAACTGTTTGATCAATTGAACAAAGAAGGTCTAATTCTGAACACTACTAGGGAAGATTGGGATGCAGCTGGACAGAATTTCGTCTCAGGCAGAGCAGCTATGAATTTCTTTTCAACATCTGATGTAAAGATTTTTCAAGAAGGGTTAGAAAGCAATGGCTACGAGTTAGGAACAGCCTTTTTGCCTGTTCCAGATATAAGTGTCAGTGGAGGACCAGTCATTGGAGGAGCGAGCTTATGGTTGATAGATGGTCATCCGGACGAAGAAACCAAAGCTGCCTGGGAATTTTTGAAGTTTGTCAATCGTGAAGATCAACAAATTAGATGGCACCAAGGTACAGGATATTTTCCAGTAAGAAAAGATGCCATTCAGAGGTTGCACTATGAAGAATTTTATGCTGAGAACCCCAATTACTTCACTTCCTTATTGCAATTATTGTTAGCTAAAAGAGATTTCAACTCAGCTGGAGCAGTTATTGGCGTCTTCCCTGAAACCCGAGAAACTATAGAAATAGCGTATGAAAGAATGGTTGATGGACAAATGACACCTGAAGAGGCATTGAGTTGGGCTGAAAGCCAAGTGACAGAATTAATCCAAGAATATAACGAATTCTATCAGTAATCTATCAATCACATCTCTAAGATAATTCTATAATTTCAAATGTTATTAATCCAAGGAAGACTTTTTCTTCCTTGGATTTTTAGGAGGAAATAAAATATGAAGTGGGGAAAATACACACCTTATCTTTTGCTTGCACCTACACTAATAATTATTGCCCTTTTTATATATTGGCCAGCAATTAACTCTTTTCTAATGAGTTTTTACAAAATATCACCTTTTGGCGATAAGAGGATATTCGCGGGTTTTGACAACTACATTAAACTTTTTGAAAATGAGGCATATTGGGATGCTTTAAGGGTTACATTCATATATATAGTTACAACAGTAATAATAGTCATTATTTTAGGTTACCTTATTGCACAATTACTAGATAATAAGGTCTTTGGGGTAAAAATTTATAGAACTTTAATTTTTGTTCCTTATGTTATTTCCTTTACTATCGGAGGTGCGTTGTGGACCTTCATGTTGAACCCGGTTGCAGGACATGTGAATTATATTTTGTCAAGAATTACAGGAGAAAGTATTAATTGGTTAAATCAAGTGCCATATGCCTTAATTTCAATTATAGTTGCCAGTGTTTGGAAGATGCTGCCTTTTTCAATTATTTTCTATCTTGCAGGATTACAGTCCATATCGGAATCAATAATAGAGAGTTCTTTAATTGATGGGGCAAACGTATGGCAAAGGATGTGGAAAATAAAATTTCCTATACTTTCTCCCATTACATTTTACTTAGTTATTATGAACATTACCAATGGAATGTTTGAGTCGTTTGGGATCATTGACATTATGACAAGAGGAGGACCTTTAGGAAGCACAACAACTTTAATTTACAAACTATATCAAGATGCGTTCTTTTTCCAAAAAACGAGTTTAGCAGCAGCTGAAAGTGTTGTTCTATTTATAATTATGTCATTTATCACCTTTCTTTATTTTAGATTTGGTGAGAAAAGGGTTCATTATCAATGAAGGGAGTCAAGCAATAATGAGAAAATCGACTAGAGAAAAAGTTAATTATGTTTTTGTAGAGTTAGGGTTAATAATTGTGTCTTTTTTCATGTTCTTACCTTTTATACTGGCAATTTCTATGAGTTTTATGGAACCTACGGAGGTTTTCTCTTATCCACCTAAGTTTTTTCCTTCAAGTATCAATTTTAAAAATTACATCACAGCTATAGAACTTGTTCCAATGGGCAGAATGTTGTTCAATTCGTTGCTTGTGGCTTCATTTACAACATTAGGAAAGTTAATAACAGGAACATTCGCTGCTTATGCCTTTTCTTCTTTTCGATTTAAAGGAAAGAACATATTATTTTCCACACTCTTTGTAACTTTATTTTTGCCTGCCGAAACTGTTATGATTTTACCTTTGTTTATGCTGATGTCAAATCTCGGTTGGGTTAACACCTATTGGGCGCTGATAATACCTTTTACCGCCTCTGCAACCAATACCTTCCTATTTAGGCAACATTTTATGACGATCCCTCGTTCTTTAGAGGATGCAGCAAAAATAGATGGCGCTTCAGCTATGCAATACTTTTTTAAGGTGCTTATACCCTTGTCTGGACCAATAATCGCTGGAGCGGCTATTATCAATTTTGTTTATGCATGGAATATGTATCTTTGGCCTTTGATAGTTACCATGCAAGACAATATGAGGACGGTACAGGTTGGTGTAAAGATGTTGATCTCGGGAGAGACTAGTAACAATTGGGGAGTAATAATGGCAGGGACGTTGTTGGTTGCGTTACCTACCCTCATAATATTTTTTCTGCTTCAAGATTTGTTTGTAAAAAGTTTGGTAAATAGTGGGCTGAAGGAATAAATGGAGTAAAGCCATTTTTATTTTTAATAATGTAAATGATATAAATATAAGCAGGAGCCACAGGGGCTCCTGTTTTTTGATAAATTATTCCGGGCTTACCAATTTTGGGGGATAACCTATTTCATCCAATAAGTTTTCTATTTTTTCTGGTTCTTGTAATGTTTCAACTTCTACTTTTTTGTTTTCTAAATCAACGTTGAAATTTTGCACAATGCCCGAAGACTTTAATTGCCTTTCTATATTCATCTTGCAATGTTCGCAAGACATATCTGGAACATCAAATACGTATTTCATTATGCAACCTCCTAAAGTTTTTTTGTGATTCTGCTTGAATTGTAAATTACGTTTATTGAACTAAATAACATGGCAATTTCTGCTATTGCTGGGTGAAGGATTCCAATCATTGCCAAAGGTATGGCGATAATGTTGTAGAAGAAAGCCCAGAATAAGTTTTGCTTGATTTTTTTAAAGGTTATTTCTGATATCTTTATTGCATCTATAACTTTTGAAATTTCGCCCTGACTAATAATTACATCTGCTGATTCTATTGCCAAATCTGTCCCGTTACCTATTGCAATACCCATATCAGATGATTTTAATGCTGCAGCATCGTTTATTCCATCGCCTATCATACCGATCTTTTTCCCTTCTATTTGATATTTTCTGACTATTTCTACTTTATTTTTAGGTGATATATTTGCAAATGCCTTATCAATTCCAACCTTTTTAGCAACTGCTCTGGCGGTGTTTTCGTTGTCACCTGTTACCATTATGGGTTCCATTCCCATTTCTTTTAATTTTTTTATAGCTTCTACAGCATCGCTTTTAATCTCGTCTGCGATTCTTATGTATCCAACAATTTTTTCATTTTTACTTACCTCTATTACCGTCTCTGCGTTTTCCATAAATTCTTGGTAGGGTTTTGGATCACGTGGTTTACCTATATAGTATTCATTGTTTTTGTATGTTCCAACGATTCCTTCACCTGTTATTTCCTCTATTTCTTCAATTTCTACGTTCTGATTTTTAATATGTTCAGATGCGTATTCTACTATCGCCTTAGCCAAGGGGTGAGTAGAATTTTTCTCTATTTCTGAAATAATTAAAAATGTTTCATCATCTAAATTGTGTTCGATAACTGAAGGTTGTCCTTTAGTTAAGGTTCCGGTTTTGTCCATGAGAATTGTATCTATATCTTTAGCCGTTTGAATGGCTTCTCCATTTTTTATGATCAATCCTTTTTTTGCAGATACAGAACTTGCGGCTACAAGGGCCATAGGTGTTGCTAAGCCGAGTGCACATGGGCACGCTATAACAAGAGTGGCAACAAACGAAAAAATAGCAGTAGATAGCGGACCAGCATCTGTAAGGACCCAAGGAATGACATTTGAAACGTTAACCAAAAAAGGTTGGAATGTTTCATATTGGAAAAACCAAAGTACGCCGCTTAAGACAGCTAAAGAAAAAACTGTTGGTATAAAATACAAGGTTATTCTGTCAGCCAGAGCTTGAATAGGTACTTTAGAGGATTGAGCTTCTTCTACAAGTTTGATCATTTGATTTAAGAATGTGTCTTGTCCGACTTTTTCTACTTTTATTTTTAAGAGACCTGATTCGACTATTGTTCCACTCACTACCGGATCCTTCTCGCCTTTTAATACAGGTAATGGTTCACCGCTTATCATAGATTCGTTTATGGAAGCTTGCCCTTCCACGATAGTACCATCTAAAGGAATTTTTTCTCCTTGCCTCACCAGTATTAAGTCACCTATTTTGACTGTCTCTATGGGTAATTCAACCACTCCCTCATCAGTAATTACATTCGCTTTGTCAACTTTCATCGAAAGAAGAAGCTTTATTTCTCTTGAAGCACTATGTTTCATCCTTGCTTCAATGTATCTACCTACCAGATTCAGGGTAATAAGCATAGATGCAATAGTTCCAAAAGAAAGGATATCTAAACCAATAATTGCTAAAACTGTAGTCGCCCAAGCGGAAATAGCTCCAAGGGAAACTAATGTATCCATATTGGTATGAAGATGAGATAAAGCTATCCAAGCGCTCTTTAAAGTTTTTCTACCTGGTATGAAGATTGTTGCTGCACCACCGATTAATTCAATCAATAGCATAAAAGGAATATGCAACCCGCTCATATTTAAGATCATAAGAATCATAAGAGGAATCGTGATACCTAATGAAATATACATATCTTTTCGAGATTCTTTGAATCTCTTTTCTATCAAATCCTCGGTAGGCATTTCTTCAGAAACTTTGTATCCAACGTCTGATACAGCCTTTTTGATTTTATTCATTGGAATAGCTTCTTGTGATATTAATACAGCTTTTTCTGTGGCTAAATTGACAGAGACATATTTTACCCCATCTAATTTTTTAAGTGCCCTTTCTACATTTTTTACACATGTAGCGCAGGTCATCCCCTGAACACTGAAAGATAATTTATTATTTTGGGCAAATTTTTCTTGAGAATTTGATGGTTCTAACGATTTTTCTTTGACTTCACTCATATAGTGCACCACCTTTTCTACGTTTTTTTGAGATAATCGAAAACCTCTTCAAGTTCTTCTAATTTTATATTGATTTCTTCGGGATCTTTAGAAGACATTGCATCTTTTACACATGTTTCTATGTGTTTTTTCAATATTTCAGAATGAGCATTTTTTAAAAGAGAAATTGTGGCTAACAATTGCTTAGATATATCGATACAGTATCTCTCTTCTTCAATCATTTTTATGGCTGCATCAATCTGTCCGCGTGCTGTTTTAAGTTTTCTAAGAGCCTTTTCGTGTTTCATAAAATCGCCTCCTTTTTATCCATCCCACCAGGGGAGGGTATGAAAATTATAATCTATTTTTATTACGGTCAAATTAATTATTTCTTTTTATGGGACACAAAATCTTTAAAACTTATTAAAATAATATAAATTAGATCATTTACTCATGAGTTACTAACTTGTGAGTAAGTAACTCTAAAGTAAGTAAATACTACACCACAAAGTTATGGCTTTGGTGGAATGGCCTATTATTGTTTCACAAAATATACAATAAAACCCCAAACCAATAAAAAAGACGCCTTATGCAGACGCCTTTAATATTTTTCAACAATCCAATATTTTAACTAGAAAACAGCTAAGTCATTTTTCATCCTCTATTAATTAGATTTCTACTTTTTTCACTTTAAGAGTTCGCAACCTGTTTAAAGCTGCCCCTACCTCGTACGGTCTTGGTTTTACGTAATCACCATCAGGGTAGTTAAAAGGAGAGATAATTTTAAGTCCTTCTTTTTCTAAAATATTGAAGATTTTATTCAATATATCTCCCAGTGAACTCTGGCCATCTATGATTCCTTTCTGTAAAGCAAAGACAAGGATATAACCAATTGTTTTAGCCTGTTCTCTATTTAAAAGCTGCTCAAGGTTACTCAATTCAATATTGTTTCTACCAAAATGAATAACATCTTTGCTTAAGGCTTTAACTTTGAATTTATTTCCCCGCTTAGGGTTAATACTATCAGGGTCGGGAACTCTGCGACAAATTCGACCAAATTTATCAGAGCTTTCCTTTTTTCGCTGGGTAGGAAGCTCTATTGCAATCTTGTGTGCCAGATTTGTTACATCCTTAGGTCTATATTCATCCATCATGATCACATGATCTGCAACATCAAAGTAATCTCCAGCTCCTCCAACTACGATCACAGTAGAGACTTTATAATCAGTATATAAGCTTTTGACTTTATCAATGAAAGGAGTAATAGGTTCCTTATCTTTAGTAACCAACCTTTGCATTCGGGAATCTCTAATCATAAAATTAGTAGCACATGTATCTTCATCAATTAATAATAGTTTAGTACCTATCTCTAGGGCTTCTATAATATTGGCAGCCTGGGAAGTACTTCCACTAGCATTCTCGGTGCAAAAATCTGTTGTTGTTTCACCCTGAGGTAAATTATTAATAAAGGGACTAATATCAACCTTTTCAATTCTTCTGCCATCTTCGGCTCTTATCTTAACAGCATCTTCTCTGGTAACGACATATTCCCGCCCATCACCAGGGATGTGATTATAAACTCCCTTTTCTAAAGCGTTAAGTAGAGTTGATTTTCCGTGGTATCCACCCCCCACAATAAGGGTTATTCCCTCTTTAACCCCCATACCTTTAATTTTTCCTAGATGGGGAAGATCAAAGGTTACTTCATATTCCGATGGTGACATAAAAGGTACAACTTTACTACCAGTTAAAGGGTGATCATCGACTCCACTTTGTCTAGGTAAAATTGCCCCATTCGCAATAAAAGCCACCAACCCCTGTTCCTCTAGTTTTCCTCGTAAAATCTCTTGATCTTCAACGACTTGAACATGTGTTTTCAATGATGAAGAGTTAATATTATCATAATATAGAGTATTATCAATAATTTTAGGTAGTTCTTCAAAAAACATTTTATAAGCTTCGTTGCCCAGTACTCTACGACCAGCGGCGGGTAAACCTAAACTAAGCCGGGCCTCTATTATCTCTTTATTAAATTCAACAGAGGTTCTTTCCAATACTTCCTGACCTGTCTTAGCAATGGCGATCAGTCCGCTTTTTCCAGATCCCCTTTGACCTTTGCTATATTTTTTTATGGCTTGCTCAATTAATCTAGTTAAAAAATCAGCCACTGCCATTCGTCTTATCTTGTTTTCCCAGAACCAGGCTGGAAATTTTGTTACTTGCTGGTCTATTCTAATTAGAATACTGGAAGGGCTGGCAAAAGGATCTCCTTGTACGTACGGTATTCCTAACTTGTAATAGCCAAAATCATACCAATTTGACTGTATCTGTTTATAAGCCTTATATCCTCGTCCGTTAATATTTTTGAATGTATTCTTTAATTCTTCCTTGCTTTGCATCTTCATACCTCCAAAAAGACGCCTTGTATATTTTCAACAATCTAATATTTTATCTAATAATTAACTAAATCACTTATCCATATAATATTCCATTAGTATTTCTGCGACCTCGGCTCTTGTGAACTCTTTTGGTGGTTTTTCTCCTTTTGAAAGCATCTCCCTTACCTTTGTCCCACTAAGGAACACATGATCTTCTTTTCCGTGTGGACATGTTTTTGCCGTAGCCATATTTTCACACTTGGTGCAATAAAACGCATGTTCAAATTTTAGTGGCACTATCCCTATCTCTTCGGGTTTAAACTGGTCAAATATCTCTTGAGCTTCGTAAGTTCCATAGTAATTTCCAACACCTGCATGGTCTCTTCCTACAATAAAGTGTGTGCATCCATAGTTCTTTCTACATATAGCATGAAATATAGCTTCTTTTGGTCCAGCGTATCTCATGTTAACAGGAAACACCCCTAAAAATACCCTTTCTTTTGGGTAATACTTGTCCAGTATAACTTCGTAGGATTTCATCCTCACATCGGAGGGGATGTCTTCAGCTTTTGTTTTTCCCACCAATGGGTTTAAGAACAAACCATCGACGATTTCAAGCGCTGTTTTCTGCAAATACTCGTGTGCCCTGTGTATGGGATTTCTCGTTTGAAAGGCTACTATTGTTTTCCATCCTTTTTCAGAGAATATCTTTCTTGTATCTTTTGGATCGAGCCTGAACTCTTGAAAGTTTTCGTGCTCTATCCTGTTGAGTAAGGTAATCTCCCCGCCTAATGCTATCTCTCCTTGTTCGAATAAAAACTTAACCCCAGGGTGGGCTTTATCTTGAGTTTTGTAAACTTTCAGTGCCTCTTCTTCTTTCCTTCTTTCGTACTTTTCTTGAAGATGTAGTATCGCGTACTCTTTTGAATCTTCTTGATTCTTTATCAATACATCTTCTCCCACTTTTAGTTCGTCTGCAATTTCTTTTTTTACCGATAGAATTATTGGGATAGACCATACCGTTCCGTTAGATAACCTCATGTTGTTTAAAACAGAATCGTAATCTTCTTTTGTCATAAACCCTTCTAAGGGGCTGAATAGCCCAGTTGCAATGTTTTCTAACTCAGATAGATCAAAATAAGTTACACTTATACTTTTCAACTCTTTCGATCTTTTTAACCATTCTTTTTTTTCTTCTTCAGTAGCTATTTTGTTGACTAATTTTCCACCGTGTGGCTCAATCATTTTTTAGACCTCCATAGTTTTTATTCATAAAACTGTTTTAGCGCCCCTTCACCCCGTTCCCCACCCATAAGGATAAAAGGGTCTTGGCTTTTTGCCCCGCTCCCCACCCGATTTGTTCAGATAATATTTTTGTTTCTCAAATATTCAATAACCTTTTCAACCGATTCTTCTATGCTTTCTACATCGGTGTTCAAGATTAGTTCGGGATTCTCTGGTTCTTCGTATGGAGCTGAAATCCCTGTGAAATTTTTTATTTTGCCTTTCATCGCCTTTTCGTACATGCCCTTTGGGTCTCTGTTTTTCAATTCATCAAGTGGACATTTTACGTATATCTCTATGAATTCTCCATCTTTTACTAACTCTCTTACCCTCTGCCTATCTTTTTTGTATGGGGAAATGAAGGCCGTCATTGTAATTATCCCAAGATCAGAGAATAACTTTGCAACCTCTCCTATCCTTCTAATATTTTCTTCCCTATCTTCTGGGGAAAATCCTAAATCACCATTTAAACCGTGTCTAATGTTGTCTCCATCCAAAACATACGACAACTTTCCTATTTTCAACAATCTTTCTTCTAATTCATGTGCTATAGTTGATTTTCCAGATCCAGATAATCCAGTAAACCAAAGGATTACTCCCTTTTGCCCTAAAAATCTTTCTCTGTCTTCTTTTTTTACCTTTCCAGCATGCCATACTACATTTTCGCTCTTTTTTCTTTCCACTTTTATACCTCCCAAAAGCTTTATTTATAATACAAATCTTAATAAAAGGACTCTATCAAGACGATTATACTCCAATCAGAGGGTACAGTCAAGTTAACGCATTGGATCAATATTAATTGTCATTAAAATGATGTTTTGGCAGGAATGTATTTATTTTTATAATCTAACCGTTTTCTTTCACGACGCCTAATATGATCAAATGCACGAATATGCTGTCTTTCAAAAAAATATAGTATAATTAAGCAAATATATAGTACAATAAAACTAACAGGGGCTTTTTAGTTACGAAGGTTGAGATAATGTGAAAATTATAACAGTTAAAGGGAGGCAAAAGAATGTCTGAAGTTTTTATAGGAATTGTTGGAGGTGGCCTTGGCGGCACTTCTATTATGCGAGCCCTATACAGTCTTCCGGATGTACGGTTGGTAGGGTTGGCTGAAGTTAATCCCGAGGCTCCGGGCATTGCCCTGGCAAAAGCTTATGGTGTCCCAATATTTAATGATTTCCGAGACCTTTTGAACGTACCTCAACTGGATTTGATATTTGAGGTCACTGGAAAAACCAGGGTGGAGCAAGCTCTTAATGAGCATAAGCAATCGCAAACAATTATTGTCGATGCGCGTGTAGCCAGATTGATGATGGAACTGGTAAAAGCACGTGAAACCATGCTAGAGAAGTTACAGAGCGGAGCTAAGGAATTGGCAGTTACTGCCCGGGAAGTAGCCACCACCGTGGAACAATTGTCTGCAGCTACCCAAGTTATGGCGTCCGGAGCAGAAGATATTACTAAGCAAAGTAAAATGTTAGATGTAGCAACTAGTCGGGCACGGGAACACCTAGAAGAAACGGATAAGATTCTCCGATTTATCCGGATGGTGGCAGATCAAACTAAATTGTTGGGGCTGAACGCCGCGATTGAGGCGGCCCGGGCTGGTGAACATGGACGAGGATTCACTGTGGTCGCTCAAGAGGTGAGAAAACTAGCGGAGAATTCCAGTCTATCTGCGGATCAAATTGGGCAAATTTTGCATAATATTGAGGTTTCCGTGGAGGAAATTGTGGAAGGAATAAGAAAAACCGACGGAGTAATTGAGCAGCAGTCCGCTACCACACAGGAGGTAGCTGCCGATACGAAGGTTGAGATAATGTGAAAATTATAACAGTTAAAGGGAGGCAAAAGAATGTCTGAAGTTTTTATAGGAATTGTTGGAGGTGGCCTTGGCGGCACTTCTATTATGCGAGCCCTATACAGTCTTCCGGATGTACGGTTGGTAGGGTTGGCTGAAGTTAATCCCGAGGCTCCGGGCATTGCCCTGGCAAAAGCTTATGGTGTCCCAATATTTAATGATTTCCGAGACCTTTTGAACGTACCTCAACTGGATTTGATATTTGAGGTCACTGGAAAAACCAGGGTGGAGCAAGCTCTTAATGAGCATAAGCAATCGCAAACAATTATTGTCGATGCGCGTGTAGCCAGATTGATGATGGAACTGGTAAAAGCACGTGAAACCATGCTAGAGAAGTTACAGAGCGGAGCTAAGGAATTGGCAGTTACTGCCCGGGAAGTAGCCACCACCGTGGAACAATTGTCTGCAGCTACCCAAGTTATGGCGTCCGGAGCAGAAGATATTACTAAGCAAAGTAAAATGTTAGATGTAGCAACTAGTCGGGCACGGGAACACCTAGAAGAAACGGATAAGATTCTCCGATTTATCCGGATGGTGGCAGATCAAACTAAATTGTTGGGGCTGAACGCCGCGATTGAGGCGGCCCGGGCTGGTGAACATGGACGAGGATTCACTGTGGTCGCTCAAGAGGTGAGAAAACTAGCGGAGAATTCCAGTCTATCTGCGGATCAAATTGGGCAAATTTTGCATAATATTGAGGTTTCCGTGGAGGAAATTGTGGAAGGAATAAGAAAAACCGACGGAGTAATTGAGCAGCAGTCCGCTACCACACAGGAGGTAGCTGCCGATACGAAGCGGCTCAGCCGAGTGGCAGCAGATCTCTCTCAACTGGCCAATAGGTTGGCCAGCTTGGGTGAAGTCCGTTCAAAGTAATGGTGGATATCTAGCTCTAAGTTGACCTTTGTTATATTTTTAATGGCGCGATTATAAGGAATCATAGGTAGCAAGAAGGTAAGTCTTGATTTTCTTGAACTAATTGAAGATAGGCTAAAAAGGAAAGTAAAACTGGTTGTGGATAAAAAATAAGGGCGAGTGGCTTCGCCCTTTTTGTAGTTATTGTACGCTTTCAGCTAAAGATTGTTTAGCAATATTCACGTATTCATTGAATCCATCTGGATCGTTTACAGCAAGTTCGGAAAGCATTTTTCTATTTATGTCGACGTTGGCCAATTTCAAACCATGAATTAACTCATTATACTTCAATCCTTGTGATCTTGCAGCAGCATTGATTCGTGTTATCCAGAGTTTTCTGTAATCTCTTTTTTTGTTTTTTCTACCTGTATAAGAATATTTCCCGGATTTATAATACTGTTGTTTTGCCAATGAATAACGTCTACTCAACGCTCCTGTGTATCCTTTGGCTGCTTTCAAATATTTTTTTCTTTTTTTGCGAGAAGCAACGGATCGTTTAATTCTCATATTTTATACACTCCTTTATCTTAAGTTAAATTCAAATCATCATTTTAATCCAAGTGATTTCTTAACTTTATCCACAATTTCCTTAGGTACTTCAACCTCTCTTTTAAGTCTTCTCATATGACTGCTTTTCTTGAAGCCTGTATTATGCCCCACGTTGTTTCTATGTCGGAGAATTTTTCCAGTTTTAGTGACTTTAAACCTTTTTTTTGCTGAACCTTTTGTTTTTAATTTAGGCATCTTGATTCCTCCTGATTTTTAGGATATAGATTACTATTATTTATTTTTTGTCCTCATTGATTGGTTCTAAGATAATATCCATATCTTTACCCAATAATTTCGCCCCTCGGGAAACCTTTGCTATATCGGATGTCTTAGATACCACTTTGTCAAGTATTTCCTTACCTTTCTCTTTGAAAAGTATATCTCTACCTAAAAACATAATTACTACTCTTACTTTATGACCGTCTTCTAAAAATTCCCTTATCTTTTTCAATTTGGTGTTGAAATCATGTTCATCGATTCTGAGTCTGAATTTCATCTCTTTAACAACTTGTTTTTTTTGTTTTTTCTTCGCTAATTTTTCCTTCTTCTCTTTCTCGTAGATATATTTACCATAATCCATCATTCTAGCAACGGGAGGTTTGGCTTGAGGGGCTACTAAGACTAGATCTACTCCCGATTGTTGAGCTAATTTTAACGCTTCCTTTGTTGACATCTCTCCGAGTTTGTTTCCATCTTGATCTATTAACAGTACTTTTCTGGCTCTGATTTCGTTATTCTTAGCGACTTTATCGCTTATATACAATCACCTTCCTTATTTAATTGATAAAAAATGGGTGACACATTTGTCACCCATTATTTCCTAAATAGAAAAAAATTCTCTTTTTTCAAACAAGAGCTATTTTTTTCAAAATTCGTACCCCTGACGGTTTTTAATTACTCCCCGGGGTGGGAAGTTAACTGTGGGTGACTTCCTCTTTATTTATTGTCTAATATTAAATTCTGGTGGGCCATGCGGGGATCGAACCCACGACCTACTGATTAAGAGTCAGTCGCTCTACCAGCTGAGCTAATGGCCCTATACCACTTCTTAATTATACCTTAACTCTATTTGTTTGTCAAGAAGCGATCTGGTCTGATTCTTTACTTGAAGAAGATGAAGAAGACTTTGATTTGGATTTTCTTGAATCCGTAATGTAGAAACCTTCTCCCTTAAAAGAAATTCCCACGTTACCAATCACCTTTTCAGTTTCCGAACCGCATAGTTCACATTTAACTTCGGGTGTTTCATTCATAGAATGCAAGACAGTGAACTCATAACCACAATTTTTGCATTTATACCTATATAGAGGCAATTTTATCCTTCCCCCTTTTTTATTTTTATTGAAGAAAAATCACAAATAATCATTATATACCATATCAAATTTATGTGAAATTTTATATGTTATGGATGTTAATAGTTTTTTTATTTGTCTATTTGTCCTGTTTCCATGTACCATAAATATAGATCTAATTTCCCCAATGGTTCTCCAACCATCTTTGAAAAAACTCTGAGTTCTTTTTCAAGCTTTGTATACTTTTTCTCCGTCCAAGAAGGTTTAGGAACTTCTTTCACAAGCTTATAATCCTTTATAATTCTCAAGATATGCTTATCTAATATAGCGATGTCTTCTCTTCCAACATTTCTTAAAAAATGGCTAGCTTCTTTCCAACCTATGCCTTTAATATTTTCAACCAGAAACCTTCTACTCTCTGAAATATCTTTTTGAAGTAAGTTCTTCAAATTTCCAATTATCCATCTATTTTCAACTATATATCGTGATCTGGTGTTTGGGAATCTATGTCCAACTTCTTTTAATTTTGATATTAATTGCTTTTCGTTGTAATTGGCGAAACCTTCTTTTGTGATTAATTTCTGTGCTTTTATACCACCCTTTGCCCTCCAATTTGCCGTTAATACACAAAAAGATAGTTCACTGAATAAGTCCAATTCATCCCCATTTTTCCCAATATCTTTAAACTCTTCAAATCTCCTTTCAACTTCATCCTTGATGGTGAGCTTTAGATCTTCTATTTTACTGACCAAAAGATCTGAAGGATTCGTTATTTTAGAATGGTTCATCTATTACCTCCAAGAAAGTTTTAATTGTTGGCTTTTTTTCTGTTAGATCTTACAAGTAAGAAGAAACCTATGATCATATAAACGATAAGAGAAATAAAGATTCCAAAAAACTCCGGCTGGCTTAGCTGTTCCCATCCATTTAATAAAGAATTGTCACCTATGATTATAGATGTGTGTTTTTCTAATAAATAGATGGTATAAAAAGAGAGTATAAAACTACCAAATATAACGGAGATGATTGAGATAATTGACTGATAATTCTTTGAAAAGATTATCGCAACGATCACACCTAAGATAGCAAAAATTATCCAAGGAATATAAGAAATGGGAAAAGGTAGATTATTCAACCATTCACCGTTTGAAGAAATGATAAAAGTTCCAACTGAATAACCAACCAGTCCGCCTAATAGAAAACCACCAACCACAAAGGCTATATTTACTAGATGATAGAATACAAAGCCGAAGATCAAACTAAATATCAAATAAATAAAAAAGCTATAATCACCGAACGTTAGGACAAAATTACTAATTAACGGAATTTTTAGCAAATAAGGTATTACTATGGAATAAGAAGCATAGACACCTAAAAGAAAAATAGTAACTTTAAAAGAAATCTTTGAAAAAAGCAAAAGTACTAGGGATAAGGGCAACAAAATATAGACTGAATTAACTAACAATAAATAGAGATTTGTGAATGCCTCATTGTTGATAAAATCGGGAGGAACCATATGAATTTCACTCCTTTTGCACTTTAATTAGTGTTTTAAATTTTTAAACCAGTTAATTGTATCACATATTTTTGATTGGCAAAATGAATTTTATGGTATAATTTTAAAAAGATTTCAACTCCTTTGAATGGAGTGAAGGGTACTAAGGATTTCTATAGAAAGAAAAAAATTCAAAAGTTAAAAGGAGGAATTAAATTGGGAAGTTTAAGAATCGAAGTTGATGAAGAATTTATAAACGGATTAATAGACAAAGTTATAGAAGAAAATACTCAAGTGCAAGGCCTAAAAAATTTGAATGTACAACTGAGGGAAGATGGAATAAATTTTCAAATGGAGGTCAATTTTTTAGGGAAAGATTCAACAGTAGAATCTTTAATTAAAATTTTAGAAAAGCCGGAGGATTTAGAAAACGGTAAGTTACGTTTATCCTTGAGTGGTGATGAAGGGGTTAGGAAAATATTAGAAGGCATATTTTATATATTTTCAGAATTCAGTGAGGCTGTTTCTTCCAAAGATTATGAGATTCTAATAGATTTCAATAAAATAAAAATAAATCCTTTTATTGATACTATGTTAAAATCTTTAAAAATTTCTAGATTCGTTCTTCAAGATGGAAAGTTTGAATTACTTCTCGAATTCAAAAAATAGGTGGTGACTAATGAAAGAAATATTGTTGGAAATAGACGAAGAAGCAGCCAAAGAATTTTTGATAAAAGTTTTAGAAAACAGTAAATTTCACTTCTTGAAAAGAATATTTGATCACGTATCAAATATAGAGTTCCGTGATAACGAAATTAGATTCAAGGTGTTGATGTTCAAATACTATTTAAAATTAAAGACATATCCTAGGACATTAACAGGAAGATACGAATTTTTTCATAATATCCCCGCAAAAATGATCAAAAAAGAAGAACTTCCAAAATTTGTTGAATTAAACGACAAGACAATAGTTATCAATATTCTCGAAAATCCTATTAGCAGAAATATAAGTATAGAGAAATTCGAAATAGAAAATGGGAAATTAAAGTTAATTTTAGGTCTGAATTAAGAAAGGAGCAACAAATTATGGAAATAAATACTGAATTAATAAAGAAGTTAAAAAAACTGTCCAACATAGAACTTAGTCCAAGTGAAGAAGAAAAGATAAAGAAAGATCTAAACGATTTATTAGAGTATCTAAAGATATTGGACGAAATAGACGTTGACGAGGTTGAAGAAATGATCTCCCCAGTTGAATTCTCGACTTCCGTTTTAAGAAAAGACGAAGTAGAAAACTTTGAAAATAGAAAAGAAATAATAAACAATTTTCCAGAAAGTAAAGACGGTTTTCTCACTGTACCTGGTATACATATTAACGAGGAAGAATAATTTGAATACAAAAGGAAAAGTATACGAAGACAAAGCGGTTTCTTACTTTTTGAATAGAGATTATCAAATAATTGCAAGGAATTTTTCTTACAGACATGGCGAAATAGACATAATAGCTTTAAAGAACAAAATACTACATCTTATAGAAGTAAAAGGTGGGAAAGAAACTTTTGGAGACCCCGCTTTCAGGGTAAATTCTAAAAAATTAAAAAAAATCATGAGAACAGGGAATTACTTCATAGCTACCCATAAAAACCTAGAATTTGATGAAATTCAAATTGATGTAATTTCTGTCACCAACGAGGGAGTCATAAATTATTACCCGGCTCAAAGGCTATAAAAAAGTGCCCCTGGAAGGAGTCGAACCTTCATTTGTGGATTAGGAATCCACCGTTCTATCCGTTGAACTACAGGGGCTTACTAAAGACAAAAAATATTATAGCAGAAAATTTGACAGCTGTCAATCGATGAAGAATATTAAGAGTTGCTACTAGTTGAAAGGGGCATTAGTAAGTTTTTGAGTTTGCGGAAACAGTAAAACACTATATGAGGGGTTATAAGTATGAAAAAAGCTTTGTTTCTAATGATGACAGTTATCATGATTGCAAATATGTTTGGATTAAAGGTTATAATGGTTACGGATGCAGGGGGACTCGGAGATAAATCTTTCAACGATGGTACCTGGGCAGGTGTTCAAATGGCTGTCGAACAACTCCCCGATATTGAAGCAGAAATCCTCATATCGAAAGAACAAACCGATTACGTTCCGAATCTTACCAATGCTGCACAGAATGGAGATGTGGTAATAGGGGTAGGATTCATGATGGCTGATGTGTTATTCAATATTGCAATGCAGTATCCTGATACATTTTTTATAGGGATAGACATAGAACCATCTCCTAATCAAGTAATTCCTTCTAATTTAGCTCTTTATACTTTTAAAGAAGAAGAAGGTGGATTTTTGCTTGGATATTTGGCGGCTTCCATGACAAAAACCAGTAAAGTTGGATTTATTGGTGGGTTGGAAATTCCGCCTGTTAAAAGGTATGAAATTGGGTATCGCGCAGGCGTTGAAGCTTTTAACCAAATTAAAGGGGAAAATGTAACGGTTATTACTGGTTACATTGGTAGTTTTACAGATTCTTCCAAAACCAAACAAATTGCTCTTTCTCATTATAATCATGGAGCGGATATTATCTTTACAGGGGTAACTACCGCAGCTGTTATAGACGCTGCCAAAGAAGTTGGCTCATCATTTTATGGTCTGCCTGATAATGCTCCTTTAAATCAAATTATCGACAAATACTATGAAAAAGGACAAGGATATTTCGTAATCGGATACGATATGGACCAAGATTATATGGCACCAGGATATGTCTTAACTAGTTCAAGAAAAAAGGTTGATGTTGCCGCATTTGAAGGAATTAGATCTGCATTATACGACAGAAATTTTAATTCCGGTCATCACGTTCTAGGAATAGAAGATGAAGGTATGGGTATCTCTCCCATGAAATACACAAAGGGAATGGTTCCAAATGAAGTCATTGCAGAATTAGTCTTTTTGCAAAAGTTGGTGAAAGACGGAGAAGTTAATATTCCTCAAAATGAGGCAGAATTAGGTGTTTTTGACGTTAGTAATATAAATTTTCCATTTTAGATGATTCATATATATGGGTGGGGAGCGAAGCAAAGGGGTGCTATATATAATCTTTTGAAATTTCAAAAGTCATTAAAATCGCTCTAGAAGGAGGACAATAATATGGATAGCGAAAATATTATAACTCTGTTTGACAATGGGAAACACAAATTCATTTTTTTAGGATCAGAAAGAAAAAGTCTGGAAGGCATTCCAACAAACCAGTATCTAATTGTTCATAACGATGAAGGTGTGTTACTCGATCCAGGAGGAGTACACGTATTCCCAAGAGTTCTTGCAAGCGTTGTTGAATTTGTTGACCTGGGTAAGATTAAACATGTGTTCTATTCCCACCAAGATCCAGATGTATCATCGGGAATAACTTTGTGGGACAGCGTTTTGGAAACTAAGTTTTACATATCTAAATTATGGGAGCGGTTTCTACCACATTTTGGAGTTTTTGAAAAATCAAGGATGGTTTTGATAGAAGACTCTGGAGGCAAGATAAAATTTAAAGATGGGGCTGAGTTACATATAATTCCGGCACATTTCTTACATTCAACGGGAAATTTCAACCTCTACGATCCAACTTCTAAAATACTTTTTTCGGGGGATATAGGTGTATCTGTTTTCCCTGAAGGGAAAGATACGGTTTTTGTAGAAAATTTCTCAAATCATATTAAATACATAGAAGGATTTCACAAAAGGTATATGGCATCCAACAAAGTTTGCAAAAAATGGGTTGACATCGTTAAAAAATTGGATGTTGAACAGATGGTGCCACAACATGGAGCTATATACAAAAAGGCTGAGTACAAAGAATTCCTAAACTGGTTTGAATCTTTAGAGTGTGGGACGGATCTAATAGATAACATCTATAAGGATGGGGCAAAATGAGTGAAAAGGAGAATTACACTGATACCATAAAAGAATTAGCAAAAAGTGTGTACCATGAAAATCTTCTTGTTTCTTTCATTGAAAAACTCCAGGAAGTATTGGGAGACAGGTTTAAGGAAGTTAACGATTCAACTAATATGGTTGGAGAAACCCTTGTTGAACTTATAGAAAGTATAGAAAACACTTCAAATGTAATTGAAAAAACAGTTGAAACTGGAGAAGAAGAGAAAAAAAGGATTTCTGCTAATAATGAAGAAATCATCTCCAAATTGAAAAAATTTGGTAAGGATTTTGATGAAGTAGAAAAAGATGTAGAAAAATCACTAGAAAGTGTATCGCATTTAATGGATAATTTTCAAGAAATAGAAGAACTAACTAACGTTATAAAAAACGTTGCCAAACAAACTAACATACTTTCAATAAACGCTTCAATAGAAGCCGCAAGAGCAAAAGAAGCCGGCAGAGGATTCGCTGTAGTAGCCGAAGAAATTAAAAAACTATCATCTGAAACCAACAGTGCATCAAGTAAAATATCTGAAAGAATCGTTAACCTCTCAAACCAGGTACTAGAAGTCAAAGAAATAATCAACAACTTAGAAGCAATATTTTCAACCATAACCGATTCTATTGAATCCGCTCTTGTTACATTAAATGGAAATTTATCGTTCATGGATGAATTAACGCAAAATTTGGTTTCAGGAAAAGAAGAACTTAAAGAAAACACCAACAACTTGCTCGCATCAAAAGAAATTATAGAAGAACTTGTCAACAATATACATACTTTGGGAAAAGTCTTAGAAACCGTATTGCAAATGCAAAATAAATTGAAAGAAATTGAAATTTAAAAACCAAGTTAATTTTCTAAAAGAGGGAAATGTGCTATGTTGATTACCGTGATTGGTGGAGGAGCTGCTGGATTAATGGCTGCAACAGTTGCAGCATGGAACGGTGCAAAAGTAAGAATAATTGAAAGAAAAGGCAAATTGGCTAAAAAACTCTTGGCAAGTAGCAACGGAAGAGGAAATTTCTCAAATTTGGATATGAATGAAACCCATTACTACAGCAACAATTTGCCTTTTGTGAAAAAAGTGCTAGATATTTTTGGCGTTGTCCAAACACTTAGTGTTTTTGAAGAATTGGGAATAATGGTAAAAGAAAAAGGTACCAAACTATTTCCCTACACAGAAAAATCAAAAGATATCGTTACTCATTTCATTTACGAATTAGAAAAATACAATGTTGAAGTTGTACTTAACTTCCAAGTCGAGCAAATAATTAAAGAAGGAGAAAAATTTCTCATAAAGGGGCAACACAAGGTATTTCAATCGGATAAAGTAATAGTAGCAACAGGTGGAAACTCCTCTCCTCAATATGGTTCCAACGGAAGTATATTTCCCACTCTCCAAGATTTGGGACATTCTATTGTTGAATTACGACCAGGGTTAGTTCCTTTGAAAGTGAGGCCGCATATTATTGAGGATGTTGCAGGTTCAAAGTTAGAGGGGAATGTGTTTCTAATGGATCAAAACGATGAAATTGTTTCCAAAATCTACACTGGTGAAATACTTTTCAAGAAAAATGATGTCCTCACTGGTATACCAATATTAGAACTCAGTAATTATGTACATGAGTATCTAGAACAAAACTCTCCTCTTTTTCTAAAAATTGTCCCTTTTTCTCAATATTCTCACAAAAGTTTGGTTGATTTTTTAACCAAAAAAGTTAGCTCAAAGCCTGAAAGTCCTATAAAACTCCTACTGGTAAGCATTATCGATGAACGATTGATTCCATATTTTTTACCAAAGATAGGATTTGAAGATTTGGAAGCACCTGTTAGTAGTTTGAATGATAAAGATATAGAAATACTGGCCGATAACTTAAAAGATTGGAACTTCGAAGTTGTAGGTACAACAAATTGGAAAGATTCTCAGGTATCTTTAGGTGGAATTAATACAACTGAAATAGACCCTTATACTTTAGAGTCTACAATTATACCTGATTTATTTTTTGTAGGTGAGGTTATGGATGTAGCTGGAGAAAGCGGAGGATACAATTTGCAATGGTCCTGGTCTACTGGATATTTAGCAGGAAATTCCGCTTCTTCTGAATAAAAAGAAGTATGGAGGGTGTGAATCCAATGGAGATTGGTTTAGTACACTACAGGGTAGGAGAAACAGACGGGGTTTCCTTAGAAATGGTTAAATGGAAGCAAGTCCTTAGAAACATGCATTTAAAAACGTATTTAATCGCCGGAGATATGGGGACGTCACCTGGATTCAAAATCCCATACATTGCATATACGGATAAAAGAAGTAACGTACTGAAACAAAAATCTTTTGTAAATTTAAACAGCTGGGACGAGGCTTATTTTAAAAAGGAGATGAATAGATACATAGAAGATATTTACAATCAACTATATGAAATGATGGATTTGGATGTAATGATTGTGAATAACATCTTTTCATTAGCCCACAATCCTGCAGCAGCCGTGGCTATTTACAGGTTCTGTAAAGATAACGGGATTAAGATGATAGGTCACCACCATGATTTTTACTGGGAAAGGGATTTTTACAAAAATCCAACCAATGATTACATCAAAGAGATCTTGGAAGAATATTTTCCCCCAAAAGACATACCCCACGTCGTCATAAATTCACTTGCCCAAGAAGAGTTGAAAAATAAGAAAGGGTTGGATAGTATCGTCATACCTAATGTATTCGATTTTAACCAAAAACAGTGGGAAATAGACGATTACAACATAAAAATATACGAAAAGCTGAATATATCTCAGAACGATCTGATATTTTTGCAAGCAACTAGAATTGTCAGAAGAAAAGCTATAGAATTGGCGATCGACACAGTGGCGGAAGTAAAAAAGGATTTGAAAAAGTATATTGGAAAAACGACCTTCAACGGTAAAAAGATAACTCAAGATACAAACGTATTTTTAGTGTTACCTGGCCTTTCGGAAGAATCTGACTATGTAGAAGTGTTGAAAGAATATGCCTCACAAAAAGATGTAGAACTAAAATTGGCTTTTTCCATTTCCGATGACATCAGACACGAAGAGGAAGAGATTTTCTCTCTATGGGATTTTTATGCAATAGCCGATTTTATCACCTATCCAAGTATTTTAGAGGGTTTTGGTAATCAATTTTTGGAAGCGATATTCTCAAAAAAGCCTGTATTGATGTTTGAATATCCCGTTTACAAAAAAGACATAGCACCCTTAGGCTTTGAAGTTGTCAGTCTAGGAAGTAAAGCTGAGTATGAAAGAGGCATGTATAGAGTCAACCAAAACGAAATTATTAAAGCAAAAGAAGAAATTTTTCAAATTCTTTTCGATGCCCAAAGGGCTTCAGAGATTGTCCAAAAGAATTTTAAACTGGGAAAGAAATACTTTTCCTATGAAACTTTGGAAAAAAAGTTAAAAAATTTGTTGATAGAAAAAGCTCATTTGGGCTTGTGATTATCCTTATAGGAGGGTTGCGAGGGAAAGGGCACTAACAAAGACTAAGAGCAGCTTATATAAAAAGTTATAAAAAATCTTGTTTTAAAAGGGTCATAGGTCGAAGCCCTCCCACCTGCAGGGTCTAAGGGACCGCAGGTCCTTTCCCCAGAAGGGTGGGGAGCGGAGTAAAAGGGCGCTATAAAATTCTAAAGGCAATATAAAACAATTAAAGACAGGGGGAGATAAATATGACACTCAAATGGAAAATGGCAATTTTAATCATCTTGGTATCCGTTGTACCTATGGCATTTTTTATCACTTATTCATCATTAAATTATAGTAACATATTGAAAGAAGACACCTCTCAATTAATCGAGATAAACAATTTTCAAACAGCAAATTTTTTGGGTCAGTACATGAATGATCTCAAAAAAGTTACTTCTTCAATCGCTAGTGATCCCGATGTCATCAATTTACTTGAACAGTCAAAAGAAGAAAGAGATAGAATGTATCAAAAACTGCAAAATTTCATTGAAGAATACCCTGAATTCATATCTGTTTATGTGGGGTCAAAAAACGGCGAAATGTTTATGAGACCCGTAGAATCTGAAAATGAACTACCAAGTGATTATGATCCAAAAGTCAGGCCTTGGTACAAAGACGCTCTTCAAAAGCCGCAAGATGTTATTGTAACAGATCCTTACGTAGATGTAGTAACAGGTGATACCTTAGTTACCCTTTCAAAGGCTGTAAAAAATGATAAAAATGAAATAATCGGAGTAGTTGGAATAGACCTTTCCATGTCTAAGGT
Source organism: Petrotoga sp. DB-2 (assembly GCF_054051725.1). Taxonomy (NCBI): domain Bacteria; kingdom Thermotogati; phylum Thermotogota; class Thermotogae; order Petrotogales; family Petrotogaceae; genus Petrotoga; species Petrotoga sp. DB-2. The sequence goes on from NZ_JBSVZD010000006.1 coordinate 66,191, forward strand.
TTATGAAATTATTGGTAATGAGTTAGGAACCGGAGAAACAATTTATGTGATAAACCAAAAAGGTCAGATAATCTTTCATCCTGAAAGTGATAAAATTGGTCAAGACATTTCAAAAGAAGAATACTTTAAAAACTTAACTCAGGAAAGTGGTTCCATGTATGTTCAAAATGGATCAACATTCTTAGCTTATGATAAAATTAGCGATCCAAATTGGACGGTTATTACCCAAGTGGATACTAAGAATTTATTCAGTGAAGTAAGATCTATCATGAAATTCACTCTTATACTTTTCATAATAATAGCCGTAGTTGCAGTAATAGTAGGTATTTTATTCGTTATTTACAACATTATAAAACCGATAAACAAACTGAAGACGTATCTTTCAGCGGTAGGAGAAGGTGATCTATCAACTTCCGTAGAAATAAACTCCAAAGACGAAATTGGACAAATGGCAGATTCACTAAATCAAGCAATAGGTGCCTGGAAAAATTCTATAAACTCTATCAGAGAAGGCTCTTTAAAGATCGACAGTTCTGCTATGGAATTACTCAACATTTCTAAAAACAGTTCTCAATCGGCAGAAACCCTTTCGGAAAAGGCTGCTGAAATAAGTGAAAACGCTGAAGACACCTCCGCCTCTGTTGAAGAGGTTACATCAGGGATTCAGGAAATATCGGCAGCTGCTCAAAATGTTTCTAAATCAGCTCAAGAGTTAAACACTGCTGCTGCAGAAACAGAAAACGCCGCTAACGAAGGACTTGAGTCTATAAAATCTATAGATAAAACAATAAAAGAAGCTGTGGATAAATCCAAAAAAACTCAGAATGTAGTAAAAGCCCTAATAGAAAGATCTGAAAACATTGGCAAGATCGTTAACACGATAAATTCTATAACAGAGCAGACAAACCTTCTAGCCTTGAACGCCGCTATAGAAGCAGCAAGAGCAGGAGAAGCAGGGAAAGGATTCGCGGTTGTAGCTGATGAAATAAGAGGTTTGGCGGAAGATTCCAAAAATGCAACTTCACAGATCGAAAAAATGCTTGAAGGTATTAAAAACAGCACCAATGTTGTAAATGATAGCACAAACGAAACCGTTGGAATAATCCAAAGTATCAACGATCAAATGGACGGTATAAACGACAGATTCCAAGAAATTTTGAATATGGTAAAAAATTTAAACGGTGGAATAGACAACTTAACAGCAACTTCTCAAGAACAAAGTGCAAGCACAGAAGAAATGAGTTCAGCTATGGATAGAGTCGCACAAGCAGTAACTTCTATAAGCGAAAGTTTGAGTGAGGTAACCAACCTAATTAACACCCAAAAAGAAGACGCAAAGAAAATTGAAAAGAACTCTCAAGAACTCTCTACTTTATCGGAAGAGCTTTCGGAACAGTTGAAAATATTCAGACTGTAGGAGAATTTATCTTGATTAAACTGTACTTAGGTTACTATTTAGAAGTACTCACCGACAACCAACTTGAAGTTTTAGACAAACTCAAATTTGAAACTTATGAAAGAGAAAACATTCTTAAATTCAGAAAAGAAGTGAAAGACAAAAAGGAAATAGTGCAAGTACTAAAAATCTTAAAAACCTTTGAAATAGTACCTGGTTACGCACTTCAAAAAGACGAAGATTTCTATGATTTTGATGAAGAAGCATCTAAAAAAAATGAAATAATCATTGATGAACTGGGAGAAGGATTCCTGTTATTCCTTCTCTCAATTTTAGAAAAAGAAAAAGAAGCCATACAAAAGGACAAAGAAGCCTTAAAAGGAATCATAGAATCCTTATCTTATGATTACATGGTCCAGATAAATATATGGAACAGATACGGTTATGCAAGGTTGTACATAAAGCAAGAAAATGAAGATATCGGTTTTTTAGACTTGATACACAAATGGTACAAAAGCGAACCAGAATACGAACAATTCTTCAAAGACCTAATGAAGGATAAAAGAATACTAAATTTATCGCAGTATTTCTTAAAAAAAGAAGGATACAGAAAATAACAAAATTGGCGGGTTACAGAGTATAGTGAAGGACCCTAAACTCAGTAGAAGAGCTAAAAGTATTAGTAAAAAATTTTTCAAAAAGACGCCCTAAATGGGCGTTTTTCAATTAAAAATTGCCACTAAATGCTACTAACTCTCCTCATCAATACATATTTGAAGTCAATTAAAAAAACAGTTGAAAATCATATGGAAAAGTATATAATAAAGTTAATAACAGTGAAATACTTATTATCGACAATAAGAAAATTAGACAAACTGATATTATTGAAAGAAGGGGAGAAAGAGTACCTGAAGTGGAGGAACTTTAATGAAATATAAAAACGCCTTGTATTTTCTTTGGGAAGAGGTCTCTCGTTTTAAAAAAGAATTAATTATAAATTTCATACTGATTTTCTCATCAATACCACTAGTAGCCGTGACTCCATTTTTAATCGAAAACTTGATGCAAGAAATTACAACAATAAACGATGGGCAAGGGATGAAAAGTGCCTTAATTACAGCTTTACTGATTCTTGTTATTTATTCCCTCACACGTTTTATTTGGTTTTTAAGTGATTATCATGGAGACATTTTGAAACTGTTAGTGAAAGGGAGCTTGCGTGAGAAATTATATCTAAAGGTTCTAAAATTACCTGCCTCGTACCATAAAAGGAAGCCATCGGGTGAATTGATGGCGCGATTCACCTCTGATATAGACATAATTGGAGAAGAAGCGCTTTTTTTCACATCTGTTTTTCAAGCGTTAGCTGAATTTTCGGTAGGATGTTATGTCGCTTTTAAATTAAATACTTATTTAGCCCTAATATTTGTTTGTTCCCTGCCCATATACTTGTTATGCCAAAAGCAGTTCAAACCAAAGATGGAAAGTATGTCTTCGTTAGAACGAGAGGCAAACGATAACGTTGTGAAATCAATAGAAGAAGGGATAAATTCCTCAATTATCATAAGATTATTGGAAAAAACTACCTATTTTTACCATCTTTTTCAAAACAAGATCCGCAATTGGAATAACTCTATGAAAAACAAAAGTTTTTATGAAAAACTATATAATAGTATAACTATGTATATTGAAGAAGGTTTACCTATTATTATTTTGTGTATAGGTGCAATTTTATCAATGAGGGGTTTGGTAGATATTCCAACGCTGATCGCCTTTTTTACATTCGTTGGAAGGCTATATGTCCCAGTATGGAACTTAGCTTTTCTCTTCACTACCACACCAGCGGCTTTTCCATCAATAAATAGAATTGAAACTTTATTAAACCAAGAAGAGGAAAAAACACGTAAAGGGATGCCCTTTCCAAAAGAATTTACAATTGATTTCCACGACATTTTCTTCTCATATGAGGGAAATAATTATATATTAAAAAATATAAATTTACAAATCAGCAAAGGTGAAAAGATAGCCATTGTTGGATATACCGGAACAGGGAAAAGCACTTTGCTTTTACTATTAACCGAGCTATATAAACCGCAAAGAGGAGAAATACTGCTAAATAAATTAAAATTTTCACAATATGATCTTGTAGATTTACGAAGAAATATAAAATATGTAGAAAGTTCTCCTTTTATATTCAATGCAAGCATAGAAGAGAATATCTTATTAGGTGAAAAAGTTGAAAAAAGTACAATAAATAAGATTTTAGAAATCACACAACTAACAGAATTTTCAGAGTCTCTTAATAAAAATTGTTTGCTTTTATCCAGTGGGCAAAAGCAAAGAGTCAACTTAGCACGAACATTATTACATCCTCCTAAGGTGCTTTTGTTGGATGAAGCTACTTCTGCAATGGATTCACACACTGAAGAATTAATATTTGAAAGTCTAAAGGAAAAGGAAAAAGATATGGCAATAATCTTGGTTTCTCATCGCCTTTCAACAATAACAAAAGCAGATAAGATATATTTTATGGCAAACGGTACTATAGTGGATTCGGGCTCACACATAGAGTTATACAAAAAGAATGAAAGTTACAGAGAATTATTTAAGAAGCAGTATGTGAAAGATGCTCAGAATGACAGATAAAAACTTAAAAAACATTATAATGCATTTATAGAATTGTTCTAAAAGAAGAGAGGATACAAAGAGTTTGAGAAAATGGAGGTGTCGAATATGTTTGATAACGGTTTTGCTATTAAGCGGCATATTTGTTTTTGGCGGAGAAAATAAAGATACATTTCAGACAAGTGAGGTAGTACCCGACACGATTGTAAGTGTTGTGGAAGAAGTATGGTAAATGTTTGATTGATGTATTTACTTTGTGAAAAAAGCAACATTTGAAAAAGCCTAAAAGATTTAAAAAGGGAAAATTAAAAGAATACAGAGTGGTTATCAAAAATGGATAAATTTGGTTTCTTAGACTTTCTTGAAAAACGAGCCAATTAACTTTTAAATCAAACATAAGAGGAGGGAAAATTTGTGGGAATAATTTTAAAGAAGATTACAAAAACTTATAAAGAAGGACAAATTGAAAAGCATGCTCTGATAGATATTGATTTAGAAATTGAAGAAGGAAGCTTTGTAGCTATCATGGGAGAATCAGGTTCAGGGAAAACAACACTTTTAAACCTCATAGGTTTGATAGATGAAGTTACCTCAGGTAAGATAATTGTTGATAGCAAAGATGTGACAGCTTTAAATCCTGCAAAAAAGACTGAGTACAGAAAAAATAACATAGGTTTCATATTTCAGGATTTTAATTTGATAGATTCATTGAACGTAGAAGAAAACATCATGTTGCCGTTAATAATGAGCAATTATTCAAAAAACGAAATTTATGATAAAGTCAACGATGTAGCAAAAAGGATAGGGATTGAATCGTTGATAAATTATTACCCTATGCAAATCTCAGGGGGTGAAAAACAAAGGGCGGCAATCGCAAGGGCTGTTATTTGTAATCCCAAGATATTGTTAGCAGATGAACCTACCGGGGCGTTAGACACAAAGAATGCGAAAATTATTATGGATTTATTTGTTGAGATAAATAACCAAGGACAAACTATCTTATTAGTTACCCACAGTCCTTACATCGCCAGCTATGCTAAAGAAGTTGTTTTTTTGAAAGACGGATCTATCTTTTCTCAAAAAAGACGTGAAAATAAAAATAGAAATGATTTTTACAACGAGTTACTATCTGTAATTCTTTATTGATGGAGGGGATACGTTATGAAAAGAGGAATAATAACCAAAATCGTAACAAAACAAATAAAGCAAAGCAAAGAATTATATTATCCTTTCATTCTTTCACTTTTTACCAACGTATTTGCCATATTAATGTATTCAGAGTTAGGAACAAATATAGAGATAGTGGTTCCAACAAATAGCACTTTTTTTCAGGAATTTTTTTGGTTAGGGATCATCATATTAGGCCTTTTTTCTTTAATATTTCTTCTATATACTAACAATATAGTAACCAAAAGATATGCCAAAAACATTGGGGTTTTATTAACCATTGGCATCCCCAAAAAAGGTATATTTCTTGTGATCTCTTTACTGTACTTAATAATGTACGTAATTGGTTTTGTTTTAGCCAGTTTAGGCGCTTATATTTCAAAACTAATCATTGCCGGTATTATCAAAAGAACAACGGGAGTACTTGAAGCTAACCTTCTACAAGTTGATTTTTCATTACTTTTAAATGTGTTTTTATTTTTCTTCGTTCTTGTATTTATACTCATCATTCAAAGCTATATTATGATAAGTAGAAAAACTGTGAGACAGTTACTCTCCTTTTCAGCCGTTCCCACCAAGATACCAAAAAGTAGTAGTGGAAAAGCTGTTTTAGGATTAATCTTTATTATCTTTACTTGGACAATAATGACTAGGTTGAAAAGCTTTTTGGGAATATTTTTAGCTGTCCCTTTAATCATAATAGCAACCTATTTATTTTTTAATTATGTGAGCATAAATTACATAAGTAGAATGAAAAGAAGTAAAAAGTTTTTAAAAGTGGAAAACTTCATACCAACATCAAACTTACTTTTTAGGATGAGCAAAAACGGTATTTCCTTAGCGAATATCTGTATTTTATCAACATTGATACTTTTAGCCCTTACAACAGCATCTTCTGTATTCTTTGGAAAAGAAACAATGATTGACAACAGACTAAACAGAGACGTTTACATAGAAACAAATTCAGGAAATGAAAGTGCTAGTATAAAAGAAAGTATAAATATCCTCAAAGAAGAATATCAAGCCACTTTTGTAAATTATGCTGAATATGATGAATTTACAACTGACGCCATTCTAAAAGAGGATGTAATGTATTTTGGACTAACGCTAACGCCAGAAAACATTAGTAATCATTGGGCAATCTCAATAATTCCGTTAGAAGACTACAATAATTATGCTCCACAAAAGTTGTCATTGGAAGAAAATGAAATAGCTATCTATTCGCTTAGTAACCCTTTAAATCTTTCAACTTTAAAGATGCAAAACCAAGCTCTTCAAAAGGAATTCAAAATTTTGGAATTAGATTCTTTTTACATCAAAGAACGGATTCCAAGTTATTTGTTTAGGCACTTATATATCGTAGTTGATTCTATAAATGAAATTAACGAAATAGTAGGATCAACTGAAGAAAGTCACGTTATTTCGTTTGACGTGACAGAAGAGGTTGATACAGAATTTTTTTACTCTTTAGATGATACTTTAAAAAGAGAAGGAACGATTTTCTATGAGATCAAAAAAATAGTATCAGACGAATGGATAATGTACTTTGGGGGTGGCTTGATTTTGTTGATATTTATGAGTTTATTGTTTATGATGACTTTTATACTCACTTTATACTTCAAACAAATATCCGAAGGGTACGAAGATGCCAAAAGATACGATATTTACAGAAAGTTGGGAGTGAGCGAAAAAATAATAAAAAATAGCACCAGTAAACAGATGTTAAGAATATTCTCTATACCATTATTAGGTGCGTTACTTCATGGTATTTTCTCTCTTTTCTTAATAAGAAGAATATTATTAGCCTTCCGAATGAGCAATTTTATGATTATACTCAATTCTTTTCTTGTGATTGCCTTTATTTTTGCGGTTGTTTATTATATAAGTTACAAATTAACTTCAAGAGTATATTATAGGATCATTTCATAAATTTAGTGCATTTTTTCTGTGATTGGAGATTAAATAAAAAAATGGGGTTTTCTGATTAAATAAATTTTATAGCTAAAAGTACCACAAAAACCGTTTTCAAAAATGCATTGTTAAATGGTCAACAAGTAACAACAAATTTGTCTGTAGGGAGATGGATTTGATGGATATTATAGAAATAAAAAATCTCTGCAAAGAATAGAAAGGAAAAGAAGAGCCTGCTTTGAAAAATATAGACATCTCAATTAAAGAAGTAAAAATCGGGTAAAAGCGATATTTATCAGACTTATAGTATAATTAAGTTGAACAAACAAAAAAGAAAACTCTTTACCAATCTTTTAGTACACTCTTTCCCCTAAAGGGACCTCTTTATCGGGATGCAGTAAAACAACCTGTCCTTTTTCGTTATTTACTCCCAATACAAGAACTTCTGAAATAAAATTAGCAATCTGCTTTGGTGGGAAATTGGTAACCGCAATGACAAGTCGATTTAAAAGTTCCTCTTTTTTATATACCTCTGTAATTTGAGCGCTTGAATGTTTTAATCCATACTCTCCAAAATCGATGGTAAGTTGATAAGCAGGCTTTCTTGCTTTTGGAAAGTCACCAACTTGTATAATTTTCCCTACTCTCATCTCAACTTTTGCAAAATCTTCGTATTGAATCAACTTCCTTCGCTCCTTTGTTTACAACTCATTATAAAATACCTTCGATATATAATCCAAAATTGAATTTATAAACTGTTCTTTATTCACAATTTCACACAATAGTTTAATGTTTATTTCTCAACCCCTTTTTTCTTTACTCACTAGCAACAAAAATATAAAATAAAATTCACTTCAAAAACCTTTTCTTTGGAATGTTAACAACTCTCGAAGCTTCTATATTTTTTTCTTAAGTTCATTATATCATAACTCTCTTATAATAAGTAAAAGAAATGGCAAAAACAGTATATTCGGCAAAAAAATCGTAAATATTTTAACATAACTTTTTTTTGACAAATCTCTGTAATAGTTTATCAATGCATATTGGAAGTCAATTAAAAAAATAGTTGAAAACCATATGAAAAAGTATATAATAAAATTAAGATCTTTAGAAGGGTGGGGAGCGAGTTTCACATCCATACATATCATACGAAGGTGGAAGAAGAAAAAGTAACGCTGTGGGGCTTCTCGTGTTTGATAACCCATTCATAGTTAGAATCCTTCTATTTTTATTCATATTTTTTGTGGGAATAAATGGAAATCTGTGGAAAAAGTTAATTATTTTAGAAAACTGGCAAAATCTTATTTTGATATTTTGGGGATTAATGGCTATATTAAGAATCATCTACTTCGTAGATATCTTTGGTAAAAAACTAATGGTTGAATAAGAAAAAGAAAATGCTGTGATGAACGGAGGCAAAGGGAACAGATATTAAGTTTTAGAATTTTTAAAGGCAGTAATTTTATAAAAACCGGAGGATAAGATCTATGGGGCGTTTTGGTAAATCAATCAAACTTGACTCTACAATAATGAAATATTATTTTATTATTATACTTTACGAAAGTATTGATAAATTATTCGGCACTGTATATGTTGCTCATATGGGTATAAGGGGATTAACCTCATTTCAAATCGGACAGGTATTAGCGATTGCTTCAATAGCGTTAAGTATATTAGACTTTCCAACTGGAAACATTGCTGATAAATACGGTCGGAAAAAATCGTTAGTGTTAGGATTTTTTATATGGTCCATCGGGTTACTGGTATTTTTCCAAGCAAATAATCTATTCACTTTTATCTTGAGTATTTTATTTTGGGCAGCCGGTGTTGCATTGATTAGCGGCACTCCGGGAGCTTGGTTTGTAGATGAAATTACTAAAGAAGGTCGAGCACATTTAAAAGCGAAAGTGTTTCCGAATGCAAATGCAATTTCACTAATATTCGGAGCTATTATAGCTTTACTGTCCTCTGTTCTTGCAATTGGTCGTCCGGATTTTCCCTTATTGGTTGCTGGTATAATGGCACTTGGGACATCGATCATTCTTATTTTCATTTTAAATGAAAATTACGGAGATAGGGCAATTTCATTTAGAAAAGCCCTTGTTCGAAACACAATTGATATTTTTAAAAGTACCACAATGAGATTAATTTTGATTTACTCTATGACAGGAATAATTGCTTTCCAGACCTTTGTAATGATATGGCAATTATATATGGTCAAAGAGCTTAAATTGTCTACTGCATACTTAGGTTTTACAATGGCAATTTTTCTTGTAGTTTTAGCCGTTGGAAATAGTTTAGCAGGCATACTTCTAAAGCGTTTTGAAGGTGTGAAAGTATCAATAATGGGGCAAAGTTTAATTGCAATTGGTTCTATTACAATCGCTTCTCACGCTTCAATTGTTGCTTTCTACTTAGGAGCCAGTTTAATAGAATTGGGATTGGGCATAGATAAGAGTGCTAGTTCAGTATGGGTTCACGATCTCATTCCAAGTGAGAGGAGAGCATCTTATATTTCAGCTATTTCTGCTGCTGGATCCTTGTTTGGTTTCACTATCCCTTTGGTAAGTGGTTATATTGCGGATCAAATAGGTTTTCGCTACAATTGGTTGTTAGCCTTTATAGGAAGTATTATTACTATTACTCTATTAATCAAAATTGGTACAAAAATAAGAACTGTGAGAGAAGTGATTGAGAATGTTGAGGAATCAAATTAGTGAAATTAATGCTTGTTTTCATAAGGTATTATCAGGAGGTTAAAAGGGATGAATCAAAAAAAGTTAGACCAAGAAAAATCCATGAAAAAATTTATGATAATTTGGATAGGGCAATTCGTCTCTATTTTAGGTTCTGGTTTGACAACTTTTGGGTTATCTGTCTGGGTTTTAGAAGCAACTGGAAGTGCAATGACTTTTACTATGACTGTTTTAATGCGGATTTTACCAGGGATAATCTTTGCACCGATCGCAGGAACAGTCGCTGATAGGAAAAACAGGAAAAATATAATTATATTCACAGACGCATTTGACGCACTTTTAAAAATGTTTATGATCATATTGCTTATAACGGGGCAAATGAAACTATGGATGATTTTCCCTATTAACTTCATATCTGCAGTATTTGGGACATTTCAAGGGCCTGCATTCACTGCCTCTATTCCAGAAATTGTTCCTAAGAAAAACCTTGGTAGGGCAAATGGAATGATGCAATTAATCCCATCCATTCAAAATATAATAGCACCTGTAGTAGCAGGAGCCCTATACCCTTTAATTGGTTTATCAGGTTTATTAACAATCGATTTTATAACATTCTTTGTAGCAATAGGGACAGTCCTATCACAAAAAATCCCACAGCCTGTTATCGAAGATAAAAGGGTAAATATGGGTAATATAATCAATGATTTTAAATATACCCTTACATATTTAAAAGGAAAACAAGGTTTTTTCTCACTCATAGCTGTATTTGCCCTGTTAAACTTTATAGCTAATTTATGTATTGTGCTTGTTGGACCAATAATAATGGGCAATTATAATTCAGTAATTTATGGGATGGTAAATTCCATATCGGGAATAGCATTAGTTTTAGGAGGGTTAGTTGCAAGTGTTATACCAACTATTAAAAATAGGGTAAAAGCGATATTTATCAGCCTCATACTATCAGGTATAGGTTTGTGTGTGATGGGTGTATCGCCTGTTTGGTATATAATTGGCGTGGGATTTTTCATATTTATGTTGCCTGTTCCATTCACAAATGCAACATTGGGTACCATAATGCAGCTAAAAATTGAGGGTAAAGTTTTGGGTAGAGTGGGCGCTGTGATAGATGGACTTTTGAAAATTATAACTCCAGTTGCAATTGTATTATCAGGTGTTTTGGCAGAAAAAGTATTCAATCCACTTCTTATAGATGGAGGCACATTAGCGAATACGTGGATTGGCTCTTTAATAGGTGTTGGGAAAAACAGGGGGATAGGACTTATGTTCATTCTATCTGGTTTGATTTTATGTTTCGTTTGTGTTTTAATGCTATTTAATAAAGTAGTAATGAACCTAGAAGAAAATAATCCAGATGCTGTTTTGGATTAAGAAAAAGTGAGCTCGATTCTTTCCCGAAAATATGGGTTAATTAATCTCGAGTTAAATTAAGTTTACCTATCTAAGGGAGTAGCGTCCTCTCTTTTCTTTTAAACATGATTTCCACTTATAGAGGAGGAGAAATGAATTTAACAAACTTGCGTAAGATATTATCTTTTTATTCTTTGATTGGGAAACGAAGGCTTATACCCATATTGATTGGTGGCTTCCTTGCAACATCATCAGTTGTATTCGGTTTTTTCATTCCATTGCTGGTAAGAAACATCATAGACGGGTTAACAATAAATATGCACATGGAATGGAACTCCATTTATCTTTTAGCGATCTTATACACTGCCTCGTTTATCTTAACCTACATTTGCGACCAAATTTATTTACGTGAAAAATTCAAAGCTGCCGCGAATCTATCAAATCGTATTTTCAAACTCTCTTTCTTTTTCCCTTGGAAAAAACTTAAGCAACAAGGTTCGGCATACTATGCTTCTTTGATTAATAATCAACTTAACGAAGCTTTTGTCGTTCTTGATTATGGTTTTATTCGCAACATTTTTGTGCTTATACGTATGGTACTAATTTTGGTAATGGTTTTCGCTTGGAGTAAATTCTTTTTCTTCTTGTTTGTGGTGAATGTGGCGATTGTAGGTATATACACAAATATTATTGATCGAGTAAGCCATCGCCCTTACTCCCGAGGGTATGAATTAATGAGACAAGCAACGAATTTCATAGTTGAAACTTTCGAAAATCTCCATGAAATTTTTGCAGGAGAAGCAAAATCAAAACGTGAAAATGAATATGAAAGAATATACCAAAAGATTACGGACTCAGCACTGGAAGCAGAAATACCAAGATCAAGGTTTGATAAATTGATGGTTGATCTGCCAGATTATTTTTCTCGTCTAATAATCTTGGTATATGGGAGTTTTTTAGTAATTAATGGACGTATGACCGTTGGAACAATATGGGCATTGTGGACATATTTTTCCTTTGTGACGGAACCTTTATACCTATTTCGGGAATTGGCCCGAATTGCAGTACGTGTTTCTGCAAATCTTGATACCATCCTTAATTATTTCGACGAAGCAGAACATGCACAAAAGAATTACAAAAAGTATGAAATAATCCCGGTTCCAAAGGCCCCTGTATATAGTCTGAAAGATGTCAGTTTTGGTTTTGAATTTGATAAACCGTTTCTAAAAAAAATTTCCTTAAACGTTCAGCATGGGGAAACAATTGCTATTGTAGGTTTATCAGGAGAAGGAAAATCCACTTTACTCAATATACTACTTGGATTAGAGCAAAACTATGAAGGAGAAGTAAAACTCTTAGGTAATGAATTAAAAGGGACCTACCCCCTGGCAGTGTTCAAATATGTTGGATATTACTCTCAAACTGTTGGGATTTTCAATGACACGTTTGAAAACAATATCGTTATGGGAAGAAAGTTAGACGAGGAACGCTTGAAAAAAGTAATCGATGATCTTAAATTGGATCATTTAAAAGGAAGACTTTTAGGAGAAGGAGGTAGTTTTGTTTCTGGCGGTGAAAAACAACGAATACAACTTGCAAGGTTATTTTACGCTGAAAAAGATGTAGTAGTAGTTGACGAACCACTTACTAATCTAGATACCATAAACGAAAGTATTTTACTTGAAAAACTTGAAGGTTATTTATCCACACGTTCTGGGATTATTATTTCCCATAAACCAAATGTTATTAGTCTTGCAAATAGGGTATTTGTGTTAAAAAATGGAACGGTTGCAGCGACAGGTAGCTTTAGTGAGCTTATGGCCGGAGATGATACTTTCAAAGGAATAATTGAAAGCTATCTATCAAGTGCTAACGAGATCGGACGAAAGAAGAGGGAATAAATTTTTTGGATCTCTTTCAAAAAGTAAAGATAGAAAAATTAGAAACTTGCGTACTAGATGATAAATAATAGTCATTTAAATAAGGAATTGGTTGCAATGTATTTATGTCTCTGAGCTAACCAATCTTTTTCGTAGAAGTATAATATGATCGAATTCCTTTTATAGATTTTCAAAAACATATGGTATAATATAAACAGTCCAACAAACTATCGTGTAACCAAAAGGGGGATCTGATGAAAGGTACCAACATAACCCGCAACAGTCAAGACATTATCTTCAAAAAGATGTCGGAACTATTCAAAGATGAAACCCTCGAATATTATGAATTAAACTTACCAAAGATAATCTCAGTAAAACCAACAGAACTACCGGTAATAAACGTATCAGACAGAAACATGGATTTTGTATTCGAACTAGAAGACAACTCACTATTACACTTAGAATTTCAAACCACGTGGAAGAAAGCAGACTTACTAAGATTTGCACAATACGACATAGCGTTATACCAAAAAGAAAGAAGAAAGATAAACACGGTGGTAATATACTCAGGGAAATATGAAAGTGCAGAAAATGAATTGGACATGGGATCAAATAAATATAAAGTTTTACAAGTATTCATGATAAAGTACGATGGAATAAAAAGGTACAAAGAAATAAAAGGAAAGATAGAAAAAGGAGAATCACTAACGGATAAAGACTTAATGGATTTAGTATTCTTACCCTTGATGAGAAACGAAAAAAGCGAAGAAGAAGTGACAAAAGAGGCGTTAGAGTTAGCGATTGAGATACCAGATGAAAACAAAAAAGAAGCGGTAATAGGATCATTATTAGGGTTCTCAGACAATTATGTAAGGGAAGAGTACCTAAACAAACTGAAAGAGGTGATACGAATGACAAAAATAGGAGCCTCATTATTTCAAGAAGGCATGGAAAAAGGGGAAAGAAAAGGCGAAAGAGAATTTGCAATTAGAATATTAAGCAAAAGATTTGGTAACCAATTAACCGAAGAGTTAAAAGATAAAATAAGAAAAGCAGATGAGAAGACGATAGATTATATAGGAGATAACTTGTTAGAAATAACTATAGAAGACCTAAAAGAGTTACTACTTAAATAAATTCTAAAAAGGCGCCCGAAAAGGGCGTTTTTCAATTAAAAATTGCTGATAATTTCCACAAACTCTCCTCTTTCCTCCCCTTCAAACACATAAAAAGAAATAGCAGAAGGTTTTCTCTTCAACGTATATTTTTTCACGAATGGATCAATCTCTTTTGGTACTTTCGGTGTGAATTCTTTGGGTATATCCTTTAAATCGTAGTACCTACCGTAATTCATTATGAACTTTTCTACTGTCTTTTGTTGAGTTGTATCAAGGCCAATGTAATTCTCTATGAACTCTTTTAAATTCTTTTTATTCAAATCTTTCATAAACCTTTTTACAACTTCTTTCCTTCCCAAATAAAAAGGATGTTCGTTGAAGGTTATATTTTTGTTTGTGTAGATTTTTGGTTCTTGAACGGTTGTTAGTAAAGAATTAAAATCTATCTTTGGATTTCTTTCAAAGATAGAGTTTATTAACTCTTTCGTGTAGTAATCACATCTTTCTTCAATTAAACTGTCGTCTTGTATCTCTTTAATTATCTTTTTTAGATCAATCTCTTCTTTGTAGTAATGAACGAGGTAAGATGTAAAGAGTTCTGATATTTGTCTTTCTTTTAGAAGGTTTTTAAACTTTTCAAGGTTTATCTCAAACTTTTTATCTATATCCTTCTTTTTCAATTCTTTGATTATACATATAGGTGTGGATGTGGTGATTTCAAACTCAAGAGCATCTATTATGTTTCTCAAGGTATTTGGTTGAATGTACTGTGTCTTTGCAGATAAAAACTCTTTCAACGTTCTTTCAGGAATGTTCATTGAATCAATGGGTATCTTTTCTTTTCCTATCTCTTTCCTTATGAAAGCTCTCAGTTTTGGTGTACTTCTGTGTTGGTTGTTATCCAAATTGAATACAAAGTACTTTAATTGGTTAATGATATCTTTAAAAGTATTCTTTATCGATTCACCTTCTGCTTTGTTTAGTTGAGATAAACATTTCGAAAAGATAAAGGCGGTCTCATAAACCAAAGGATCGTTATTATTCTTCTGTACTTGAAACATAGTATCAAGTGAATTGAAAACTTTAAAGTTATTATCTTCAAAATAGTAACCAAGGTAGAATCCTAATGGAAAAATAAAAGCTAAAGCCTTTTCTTTGTTAATATCTTTCAACCACCAAGATGAATTGTTTAAAGCTTGCACCATACCAGAAGGATGTGGAATAGTTTTTAAAACCTTAAATGCTTCAACGTTTAAAGCAACTGCTTCTTCGTATCTTTCTTTGTTCTTTTTCCCTCTTGCTTTTGATAGCAATATGAAACCTTTGGCGGTGGGAGCATTTTCATAACTTTCACTCCAATATCTTATCTTTTCCATATTTTCATCGGGTTCATAATACAATTCATGTATATTTTTTAGAGTTTCTACAACAAGGTCTCTGACATAAACAGGTATATTATCAAAATTATCCTTTAGTTCGTCGAATACTTTTTTAACGCTCTCTTTTTGTTTAATTCTATTCAATATATAAATTTTTTGATCCAAAAAAAGGTAGTACAAACCACCTTTTTTCAACTCCTGTAACTCTTCATCTATTATCTCAAGGGCTTCATCGTATTTAACATCCCATTTTAATTTCAAAAAGTTTATGTAATTGACGATGCTTTTATTTTTATCTGATCTATCACTTTCTAAGTAATGAACAACATAATTCAAAATTGGTCTTATGAACTGTCCTTTGTTCACAATTTCAACCAATAGTTTAATGTTCATTTCTTAACCCTCTTTTCTTTACTCAATAGAAACAAAATATAAAATAAAATTTACTTCAAAAATCCTTTCTTCCGAATGTTAACAACTCTTGAAGCTTCTATATTTTATTCTAAAGTTCATTATATCATAACTCTCTTATAATAATTAAAAGAAAGACAAATGCATTGTATCCGATAAAAAACACAGTAAATAATTTTAACATAAGTTTTTTTGACCGATCTTTGTAATACTTTATTAATAAATATTTGAACCCACTTAAAAAACACTTGAAAACCATATGGGAAAGCGTATGATTAAAGTGAGGGATTGGATTATTTGTGAGACATTAGTTTTAAATCAAAAGAATAATCTAAGGGGATGAGGAAGGATGAAGAAGTTTGTTGTTGTTTTGTTGATCAGTGTTGAATTATAAAATTAAACAAAAAAGTTGACTTTTTATACAATATGTGTTATAGTTAAATATAACAACAAAACATTGGGGGTGATTGTAAATGTCCAGGTACAATTATTTGTTAAAGCTTGTCTTTGCAGCTGTTTTCGGTATTTCGGCTCTTTTTATACCTTCCTTCTTTTTCAAAATCATTTTTTCGATAGTTGCGATTGTTTTTCTGGCTCTTAACCTGAAAAGTTTTAAAATCTTGTTTGTTATTTTAGCGATGGTTTTATTTGTGATTCCAGCAAGTATATTTTCTTATTTTATAGACTCGCATATAGATTGGGATAATTTATGGAATAATATTTTCAACTGGGAAGAATTATATAACCAAAACGGTTATAGCTACAATTCTAATACTGAAGAAATCCAACCTGATATCTACATAGAAAGGGCTGAAAACCTACAAATTAATGGAATAAATTATGAAATAATTTTTGATGAAACGTCTGACCAGATCTACATTCCTAGTCAAATTAATTGTATGAGAAATGAAGATACTTTAACTTTAACATCAGACGTTCAAGATCAAAAATATATCATAGTAATTGGCTCAAAAGTACCCTACAAGAACATAAGAATAAACTCAACAGGTTTGAATGTATTGGGGAATTTAGAAGTAGAAAATTTTGATTTAAATACCACTGGGCTTGATTTCAATGTAACACTTGAAGCGAGTAATCTTTCGATAAATTCTGCAGGTTTAAGTTTAGGTGGTAATATACACGTAGACCAAGCTGAAATTAATGCATCAGGGATTAGTTGGGATGGCTTGGTAGATGCCGAAGAGTTAACGTTAAACGGTGCTGGTATGGAAATTGATCTCTCAGTAATTAACGCAGAACATATTTATATTAACGGCGCAGCGTTGACAGGTACCATAAAATACCTGGATAAATGGGTAGGTACGAGGTATTTATCAATTAAAGGGGCTTATGGTGATCTAGAACTTCTAGAACCTTCGGATAATGAAGGAAGGTTAAAGCTCGATACCCAAGGCAGAATTAAGATCAGAAGAAAAAAATATTGAAAGGGTTGTAAATATGCTGTATGAAGTAGATAAACACAGTGGGATACCATCTTATTTACAAATAATGAACCAAATAAAAAAGGAAATAATTATGGGAAATCTAAAAGAAGGTGATCAATTACCACCTGTTAGGGAGTTGAGTACAGTTTTCAAAGTCAACATAAACACGATTTTAAAAGCTTTAGACAAGTTAGAAACATCAGGATACATAGAAGCCCAACATGGAATAGGTTTTTTTGTTTCAAAGAATATTGATTTAAAAAAAGGCATTGTTGATGAGATTAGAAATTGTGTAGAAAAATTAAAAAAGGAAGACATAGACTTAGAAACTATAAAATTAATTTTGGAGGAGGTTTGGAAAGATGGTCAATTTTCTGAATAAGTTGGAAGTTTATTTTCAAAAAGAGTTTACTGAAAAAAGTGGAAGAATATTTATATTCTCTTTGATTTTTTTAGGTTCTCTTCCAAAAAGTGTGGGTAGAAAAAATGAAATATGAACAAATGATTAAATAATCTGGTATCATGTAAGAAA
>NZ_JBSVZD010000007.1:0-75936 GCF_054051725.1 Petrotoga sp. DB-2
GAGGAGGTAAAAGTACAATATTGAAGGTATTAAAAGTTAGTTACAATACGTGTTTTAGAGTTTCTAAAGACAGTATTTTTACTAAGTAAACGTCTTATCACAGCATAAGCCAAATCCGTGAAATAAAACCCAGTGATAATTAATGAGATGAAGTAACCTCCTCTACCAGATCTCCCGGATAGAAAAGAAAAGGAATAAAACAAAATAAAACCCAAAAGATAAGAACCCGCATCGCCAAGAAAAATTTTAGCTGGTGGTAAATTGTATAATAGAAATCCAAAAATGGCAAAAGCAAAGATTAACAGTTCGTAATTTTTGGATATCAACGAAAAGAATAACAGACTTACTATTGCCGTTCCAGCACAAACTCCATCCATTCCATCAACCATATTCACTCCGTTAACTAGAGCAATTCCTGTTAATACCAAAATAAAAAAATGAAAAGGTTGTATAATTCCTCCAACAAAATATATTGCCATTGAGACTACAACAAACTCTGCAAATAATCTAACATAAGGAGAAACGCTCTTAATATCATCGTAAAGCCCAATAAAAGTTAAAATACTGGCAGGAATTATAAAACCAATATCATTGTAATAAAAGGGTAAGATTGAAAGAAAAATAGCAACACCACCCAAATAAGGAATGGGAGCCTTATGAACTTTCAACTTATTGTCAGGCCTATCAACAATATTGTATTTTTTTGCAACTCTTATCATAATGGGAACTAAAATAATTGATAAGACAAAAGAGCTTATACATTTTATGACTAACAAATTGCATTCACCCACAATTTTTCAAAATTTATGTTTTCCCGATCTTTGTAAAACGGATTGATTTTATTATACTCCAAAATGTTCCTAAACCATATGAAATATGCAAAAGTAAAAACATAAAAAAACTACAAAATAACAATAAAATATTTTTCTCTTTTATAGCATATTTTAATGAAAATAATGTGTCTAATAACAAATATATGAAAAAAGGAATCGCTAAAATAATATTAAAAGCAGTATTTTTTGATAGAACCAAAAATAAGAATAAGCAAAAAAGATACACTACGAAAATAAGAGGAATGAAATGTCTAAGGGAAATCCCATAAGGAGATATTTTTAGAGTTATGTAATTCCAAAAACCGTTTGAAAAATTCTTTTTCATAAAATCCAACAATCCATTTGGAACATAATATTTATTTGTAATTGGCAATAAAAAGATTTTTAAACCCTTTTTTCTCATTCTATAATTAAATTCAATATCTTGATTTCTTAAAAGTTTATCATTAAAATATCCAACCTTATCAAAAACTTCTCTTCTATAACATGCATATGCAACGGTATCAACTTCTCGTGGCTCTTTCACTTGATATCTATGCCTGGATGCTGTACCAAAGGGGGAAGAAAACGAGAAAGCCATCGATTTTTGTAAACAACTTTTAGCATTAACGGGGGTCGCCAAAGACACTCCTCCAACTGCGCCCGCTTCTGGGTGTTTCATCAAAAACTTCACACAAGATTCCAAATATTTTTTATCAAATTCCGTATGGGAACCAGCTATAAAAACAAAATCCCCCTTACTATTTTTGATCCCTAAATTTAAACCGTAAGGGGTATATTTTTTTTTATTCGTAATGATTTTTATATTATTACTCTTTTCAGCGAGTTTCTCTATTATACTAACGGTATTATCCGTCGACTGACCATCAACGACAATTATCTCATCCGGCTTTCTTGTCTGATTGATTAAAGAATTTAACACATTTTCGATCGTTTTTTCTTCATTTCTACAAACTAATATTACTGAGACTAAAGGTAAAGAAATTTGGTATCACTCCTTGTTTGCGTACTGTGCAAACTACGTTTTTGAATGATTTTGACTTTGAATTTGAATTTGGGGATCTTAAGGGGCTTGCCCCTTAATGCTTCCCCTTAATGAACATTAATATCTATGATACCTTCTCTGTGTTACCAACAAAGTAACGCCATTTTCCTCTAAAATCTTTATATACTTTTCGTATCCCGGTAAGGTTGGAGGAACAATTACCTTTTCAACCTGCCAATTTAATATTGCATCAGTAATTTTCTCAGAATTAATAGGAGAATCAAATATAATTGTTCCTTCCTTCAGAAGTACTTCAAATCTTTCCAAAGTATTTTCAAGGGCATTTAATGCGATTTCTCTGTTCAAACAAGACTGATTACCACAACAAATGAGATTATTTTTTACATACACAGAGGTATCAGATTTATGAATCTTAGCGATCTCGAAGCCCAATTGTTCTGAAGGAGATAAATTCAAAGCAATCTCTTGAAAATTTTGCTTTACGACCAAATCACCATCCACGATATATTCTTCTTCTTGTTCCAAAACTTTTTTATTAACCTTAAAAACCATCGGTTTAAAGGAAATTATTTCTTCTCTTTGTTCAAGATTATAAGAAGTCATTACTCCGTCATGTTTTGAATCTTTCAACTCAGTAATTATATTTGGATCGTCACTATAAACAACCCCGCCTTTTAGTTCTTTAATAATTCTAACAAATTGTTTTTTCTCTTCTTCAGTGGGAGAAGAATATCCAAATACGAAAATTCCTTTCTTTGCAAAACCCAAAAACTCATTGTTTGTAAAACTCGCCAAATGAAAAAGTAATTTTATGTCTTTTAATATCCTCAATGTAGGCTTTTTATGAAAAGTTAAATTTTCTAGATAATCGATGAAAGTATCCTTTCCCAAAAATTTCATTAAAATCGCTTCTTGCATTGGATTAGAGCCATACCTTAAGTTTCCCAATATTTCAAAAAATTCATGGTCAAACTTCTCGGCTGCAAATAGTTCAGAAAAGATTTTATGAATGCTGGCATCGTACTTAGATGTAGAAAAGAAAACTTTCAATGCCAACTTTCTTCTTAATTGTAAAGGAACATCACCACAATCCTCTAAATTGTCAATAACTATTTGATAATCTTTTGGATCTACCAATGCCACAACATCTTTATAATTTTTTGCAGCCGCCCTAAGAAGAGAATAGCCTCCAATATCTATATTTTCTAAAAGTGTTTCCTCATTCTTTGTTTTTTTTGCAATTTCCTCAAAGGTAGGAAAATTACCCACAACCATATCAATTTTTTTAATATTATAATTAATCATATCTTCTTCATGCTGTTTATTGTTAGACTTGGCTAAAATACCTCCAGCTAATTTTGGATCTATACTTTTAACACGCCTACCTAGAATTTCAGGAAATCCAATATAATCAGCCATCTTTACAGTAGGAATTCCTTTTTCTTGAAGATATTTATTTGTCCCTTCTGTACATATAATTTCGACACCATTGCGAAATAAAAAACTAGCTAAATCCTCTAAATTAGTTTTGTCGTAAACTGAAATAATAGCCCTTTTTATATTCATTAGATACCTCCAGTAAAAAAAATTAATTTCCTTAAAAAGGAAAGCAGAGACGATCCTCGATGAACGTCTCTTGCTCTGCAATAATAAACATTTTAGACCTTTTTTGTTAATACAACTAAATGGTATACTTTCCAGGAGCTTTGGCGAACAACCTAGTTTTTTCAACATGATCCAAATCTAATATGTATTTAGTGAACCTTTCTATACCTATACCACAACCTGCAGAATGTTTTAATAACCCTTCTTTTGCTAATTTCAAATAATCTTCATAGCTTTCTAGACCATTACCCTTCAATTTGATTCTTTTAACTATTTGCTCATACTCATGCTCTCTTTCACCACCAGATATGCCTTCACCATGACCTTCAGGATATATTAGATCAAAATCTAACAAAACTTCTGGATTATCAATATCTTGTTTATCATAAAACTCTCTCTCTAAAAGTGGCATATCTATCAACCACACAGGTCCTTCAGCTCGCTCAGATAAAATTTTTTCATAATCATCACCGTAAAGTTCTTTTGCTTTTTTTACACTTATTTTTTGAAAAGGCTTAGTAGGAACTCTCAAATTTGGGTGATACTTTTCTATTATACCAGAATATTTCGTCAATATACCTTTTAATACATAAATTATTAAATCTTCCATCAAATCCATAATCTCTTCTCTTTTCATTTCTTTAGCCTCTATATCCAGTTGAACAAAATCAATCAAGTGTCTACCAGAAGAATATTTTTCCGCTGTTTCCAACCTTAAATTTGGTGAAAATGAAAATATTTTATCATGAACCAGAACGCTAACTTGCTTTTGCAAAATCATGGATTTAGTAACATAATATTTGTTACCATAATAATCTATTTGAGCATCAAAAACGTCGTGATTTAAAGGATCGGTGATTGTTGAAACGATCACCGGAAGAATTTCAACAAAACCCTTTTCTGAAAGAAATTCTCTCGATAATCTCAGTATTTCAGATTGAACCAAAAGTGCGTCACTGTAAGTCTCGTCTTCCAAATAAATTTTTACTAACTCAACAGAATCCACTCTTCTATCTTTTTTCTCTACTTCTGCCATAATTTTCCCTCCTGTAGTGTTTTTTAAAGACGTTATATCGTCTTTTAAAATAAAAATAAAAAAACCGACGCTGTTTTTTCTGCGTCGGCAATTTCCAAAACAACAATGCACAGCGTAATCACCGACGCTGTTTGTTGTTATTATTATTTACTTTTTTAGAAACTGATAGCATTTTTGATATTTTCATAACCATTTTCTCCTAAATCAATTTTTCTTACTATCTTTATAAATTTTCAAATTTGATTAATTATACTATAAAAAAAAATATTTGTCAAATTAAAAATGGGCTCTTTCATTCAAACATATATTATGTTATAATATGTTCAAACAATCATTCTTTAAATAGATTGATACGGCGAGAGCCTGTTGGATAGTTACAAATTAGTTGCAAAGATTCTGATGTTTTATGACTAAGTAAAAAAGTAAATAAGACGATAGGAGGTGTATCAACATGGTGAAAAAGGCTTTTTTGATTTCTATGATTTTGATTTCTTTTGTGTTTTCAGCTTTTTCAGTTACTTATGTTGTCGGTACAGAAGCATCTTTCCCACCTTTTGAGTACGTAGAAGGTGGTGAATTTGTTGGTTTTGATATTGATTTAATAAAGGAAATTGGAAAAATGTACGGATTCGATGTTGAAATAAGAGACATTAGCTTTGACTCTCTCATACCTTCTTTAATGACTGGAAATATTGACATTATTGCTGCTGGAATGACAATAACAGAAGAAAGAGAGAAAGTAGTGGACTTTACAATCCCATATTATAGCGCCGATCAGAGTATTATGGTAAGAAAAGGAGAAGGCACAAATCTAAGTATCCTTTTTACGGAACCAAAAATCGGAGTTCAGACAGGTACTACCGGGGATCTTTGGGTGACTGAAAATCTTATTGACACGGGTTACTTGCCAAAAGCTAACCTTACAAGATACGATACATTCAACTTTGCTGTTCGTGACTTAGTTAACAAAAATATCGATGCGATAGTACTAGATAATCCTGTAGCTGAAAGATTCACCAAGACAGATCCGGTAGAAATTGTAGGAATCATTAAGACTAATGAAAATTATGGTATGGCCGTTGCACCAGGCAATGAAGATTTATTGAATATGTTAAACGAAGGTATAACAAAGTTACAAGAATCAGGAAAGATGGATGAACTTATCGGAAAATATTTTAAGTGATGCTTGTAAATCTTTAAAGTAAAAAACAAGGGGGGTTTACCCCCCTTATATTAAGAAAGAAGGATTATATTTGGAAGACATTCAAGTTATTATCAATTCTTTTCCCTATTTACTAAAAGGAACTCTTGTAACGTTGGAATTAACCCTTTTTAGTTTGATAATAGGATTTGTTATGGGGGTTATAATTTCTTTCGGTCAATTGTATGGTAATAAACTTGTACAATTTATTTTTCTAATCTACGAACGAGTATTTAGAAGTATTCCTTTGTTAGTCATACTTTTTTTGATTTTTTACGGTTTACCTGCTATAGGAATAAGATTGGATCCTTTAATCGCCTCAATACTTGGTTTGGGTTTGAGAAGTTCGGCATATCAATCGCAAATTTTAAGAGGCGCAATTTTATCCATACCAAAAGGACAGCTCGATGCTGCTTACTCCATCGGGATGAACAAAATTCAGACTTTTTTCTATATTATCTTCCCTCAGGCAATAAGAATCGCATTATCAGGATGGACCAATGAAGCAGCGGTGGTTTTAAAAGATACATCTTTAGCTTATGCCTTAGGTGTCGTAGAACTACTAAGGCAAGGTACTTATATTATCTCTGTGACCAACAGACCTTTGATAGTTTATCTAATTTGCGGGGTTATATATTTTATCCTAACTTTTAGTATAAGTAGAGGATTAGGTAGGATCGAAAAAAAGCTTGCAATACCAGGATATGAAACAAGGAGCGTTTGATTAATGAAAAAAGAAAAAGATACAATATTAAAAGTGGAAGATCTTCATAAAAGTTATAATGAAACAGAAATACTCAAAGGGATAACATTGGAAGTTAAAAAGGGTGAAACAAAGGTAATAATAGGTCCAAGTGGAACGGGGAAGAGCACCCTTTTAATGTGCATAAATAGGCTTGTAGAACCTGATTCCGGAAGAATATATCTGGAAGGAGAAGAAATATTATCCTCGAAGAATATTCACAAAATTAGACAAAAAATAGGCTTTGTATTTCAACATTTTAACCTATTTGATCACTTAACTGTGCTTGACAACGTTAAAATCGGGTTGACTAAAGTGAAAAAGATTGAAAAATCGCAAGCTACTGAAATTGCATTAAAAGAATTAGAACGGGTTGGACTGAAGGATAAATCAGAACTCTATCCTGCCCAACTTTCGGGTGGACAAAAACAAAGGGTCGCGATTGCTAGAACTTTGGCTATGAATCCCAAATTGATCCTGTTTGATGAGCCAACCTCCGCTTTAGATCCAGAGCTGATAGGAGAGGTTCTGAACGTTATGATAAATCTTGCAAAAAGTGGGATGACTATGGTGTGTGTTACTCACGAAATGGGTTTTGCAAGGGCTGTTGCTGATGAGATTATATTTATGGAAAATGGTGTGATCGTTGAAAAAGGTCCCCCAGAATCGATGTTCAAAAATCCTCAAAAAGATAGAACTAAGGAGTTTTTAAATAAATTATCGCAGTTGTACGGAAAGGAAGAAAACACATGAGCTTTTTTGAAATTGTCGAAAGTTCCTGGGTTTATATGGTAGAAGGTATATGGGTTACACTTTTTTTAACTTTAATTTCTGTAATTATAGGATTCTTTTTGGGCGTTTTACTAGCAGCTTCTAAAACGTATGGAAATAAATTATTCTATTATATAAGCTATGTTTTTATCGAAATAATAAGGGGTACCCCATTACTTGTTCAACTTTTCATTCTTTATTATAGTTTACCTGTTATTGGAATTAGGCTTTCTCCAATATTAGCCTCAATAATGGCTTTTTCTTTAAATTCTGCCGCTTATCAGGCTGAATACCTAAGAGGTGCCATTCAATCGATAAGTTCAGGTCAAATGCAAGCCTCTTTATCTATAGGAATGAAAAAATGGCAAGCTATTAGATTGATCATATTACCCCAAGCATTAAGAAGGTTTATCCCTTCGTGGACAAATGAATTTATATACCTATTGAAGTACTCCTCTCTCTCTTATATTGTTGGAGCGCCAGAAATAATGGCTCAAGCTAAGTTTGTAGCGAGTCGTAACTTTGAATTCTTTCAAGTTTACCTTTTCGCTGCTATCATATATTTTGTGTTAGTCACAATTTTTGGAGAAATATTCAGATTTATTGAAAAGAAAATGAAGATTCCAGGGACCCTCACTTATGCTAGAAATCAAATTTAGAAATGTAATAAAAGCTAAGTGATTGTAAAGCGAATGGTCGTTAAAGCAATTTTAGAGTTACTAAAGCCGGTAATATACGAAAAAACAGGAGGAAATAAATAAATGATGGAAATAATCGAACTAATAAAGAAACAAATCAATATAACCTTGTCAAATATAGGTGTTTCTGACATCGAACTCAATTTTACTATTGAAACTCCTCCAAAAGATGATTTAGGAGATTTTTCGTCCAACGTAGCATTCTTATTAACAAAAAGGTTGAGAAAATCACCTCAAGAAATTGCCCAAATTTTAAGGGACGAATTAGATAAATCTTCTTTTTTTGAAAAAGTAGATAATGTAAATGGGTTTTTAAATTTTTTTGTTTCTCCCCAAATATATCAAAGGATATGTTCTAAAATTTTAAGCAATCCAAAAACCTACGGGAGATTTGACATAGGGAAGGGTACAAATATACAGTTTGAATTTGCAAGCATTAATCCAACTGGTCCAATTACCGTCGCCCATGGCCGACAAGCTGTTATGGGAGACGTTTTAGCAAATATGTATGAACAAGCTGGATACGTTGTTCAAAGAGAAATGTATTTAAACGATGCAGGCAGACAAATAAAACTTCTCTCCTTCTCACTGTGGGTAAGATACAACGAAATTCTTGGTTCAAAATATGAAATACCCGAAGATGGTTACAGGGGAGAGTATCTTGTCGATACGGCAAAAAAAGTATTGAACAAATATGGAGAAAAGTTTAAAGACAAATGGGATGAAGAAGCTGAGGACATATTCAGAAAAGAAGTCCTGGAAGATATGCTAAAAAATATGTTGGAAACGCTTGGAAAGATAAATGTAAACTTCGATGTAATCTTCAGTGAACAATTATTATTTAAAAATAAAATGGTTGAAAAGACCTTGAACGATTTAAAAGCTAAAGGTTACGTGTATGAAAAAGATGATGCGTTATGGTTTAAAGTATCAGACTTGATAGATGAAAACGACAAAGTATTGATAAGGTCTAAAGATTCGATGCCAACATACTTTTGTGATGACATTGCTTACCATTATTACAAGTACTTACGGGGTTTCGATACTGTGATTGATATAATGGGTTCTGACCATCATGGCCACATACCTAGAATGATGGCTTCTGTAAAAGCATTAGGATTACCAGAAGATTTTTTAAAAATAATTTTACACCAATTTGTAAATGTAAAAAAAGGAAAAGAAATTATAAAGATGTCAACAAGAAGTGGGGAATTCTTCACTCTTGACGATCTTATACAAAATGTTGGAAAAGATGCTGTTAGGTACTTCTTTGCTATGGTTGATCCTGATACAACATTGAACTTTGATATTGATTTGGCTATAAAAAAATCTAATGAAAACCCTGTTTACTACGTTCAATATGCTCATGCAAGAATATGCAGCATATTTAAAGAAGCTCAAAAAAGAGGAATAGACTACGAATTATTTTTAGGTTTAGAATATCTAAAAGAAGCCGAAGAAAAATTATTAATGAGAGAGTTATCCTTATTTCCCAACGTATTAACTAAAGCTGTAATTCAAAACAAACCTAACTTGCTCACTCAATATTTAGAAAGAGTGGCCTCACGATTTCATCATTTTTACAACAACCTCTCTGTTCTCAATGCAGAAAATTATGAACTTATTCAAGGGAGGTTGAATCTCTGTCACGCAACAAAAATTGTCATAGCAAGAGGTTTATCTATTTTGGGTGTAAATGCTCCTGAAAGCATGTGAAAGGAACTTGGGGTTTGGTGATGCTTCCAAACAAAATCTTGAAATTTGAATTTGAGAGGGGGGGTTAGGGGCTTGCCCCCAACGTATGGTAATAAAACGAAATTTCATCTTTTACTTAATAATATTAGGTATTACTCTATTCGTAGGTGTTCTATTCATCTACAGTTCTCTCTTTGCAATCAGTGACATCAAAGAGATAAACCCAGATCAAAAATTTCAAACATATATAATCGCCTTAATTCTCGGCTTTTTAGGTGCGATAATTGCTTTTATGTTCAGTGATATGTTTACAAAAAACAAGCACATTATGATTGCTCTTTTTGTATTTTTAAATCTCATTTTAATTATCGTTTTATTCACTCAACCTATCGCAGGTGTGAAAAGATGGATGAACATTGGTCCTTTCCAATTTCAACCATCAGAACTTGCAAAACTCATTATTCCTGCTTTCTTAGCTTTTTATTACACTCAAATACTTAATAAAAAGAATCTACTAATAAATGTAATTTTCCCTCTTTTAGTATGTGGTTTTAGCATATTCTTAATCTTTTTGGAACCAGATCTCAGTTCTTCCCTTATAATTACAATGTTAACCTTAATAACGATGTTTTTGGGAATAAGAGATAAAAAGGTTATGTTGTTCTTCATTATTTTTACCTTGATTATCGTCTCTGTTCTTTTTATCTTTAAGGATAATCTTCTCCAGACCTACCAAATTTCAAGATTGACAAGTTCCGACGATTTTCAGAGTCAACGTTCGAGAGATGCCATTACAAATGGTGGGCTGATTGGTACAGGACCTTTTGCCGGTGAATTTAAATACTATGTTCCCGAATCTTACAGTGATTTTATCATATCTGTTATAGGAGAAGAATGGGGAAAATTAGGGATAGTGATGGTTCTAACTCTATTCTTTTTTCTATCTCATGAACTTGTGTATCTAGCTTATCTTACCAAAGATCACGGTACTTTCATATTCTGTGGAGCTACAGCTTCTTGGATCTTCATTCAAGTTGTCATAAACACGTTGGTCGGATTGGGAGTACCATGGATGCCAGTTACAGGGGTAACGCTTCCAATGGTAAGCTATGGAAATTCTTCTATGATAGTTACATTAACATCTATAGGGTGGGGACTAGGATTAATATATCATAATTCGGAGTTGACAAGCACAGATGGGGAAGAATAAAGAATTAAAAGTTGTTTTTTCGGGAGGAGGTACAGGAGGACATTATTACCCTGCTCTATCTGTTTTAAAATATTTAAATAAATATTATAATAAGTTAGAGGTAATATATTTTACTACAAAAGGAAGAATTGAAGAAAAAAAGTTGCCTACCGACTTTCCAAAAGCAAAGTTAATTCCTTTAAATACCAAAGGTCTAGAAAGGCCTTTATACAACTTTAAAAATATAAATAGAGCCTTTGAAGTTCTGAAGGATACACATAAAGTTGAAAAAATAATAAAAGAATTCAAACCTGTATTTGGATTTCTAACAGGTGGGTACGTAACTGTTCCCGTTGGTTTAGCTTTAAAAAAACAAAATATTCCTTTTTATCTTCATGAACAAAATTCAACACTTGGAATATCCAATAAAGTACTATCTAGATGGGCAAAAAAAGTTTTTGTAAGTTACGAGCAAACCAAGACGAACGACAAGTTTATTCTTACAGGCAATCCTGTAAGAACGCCTGAAAACGAAATACCACGGTCTTACTTGCTTAATTTTGGAATAAATGATCTAAATAAAAGATGTATATTAGTCTTTGGCGGAAGCCTAGGTTCAAACGAAATAGATGAATTAATGCTCAAAGTATACGAAAAAGAAAAAATTAACAATTATATACACATAACGAAAAACCCAGAAAAATTCAAACAATTTCCTAACGTTTTTACTTTTGAATATTTAGAAAATTTATATGAATTAATGGCTATCTCCGATGGAGTGATATCAAGGGCAGGAGCAACAACACTCGCCGAAATTCAGTTTTATGATCTCTCTGCTATTTTGATCCCATGGAAAGGTGCAGCAGAAAATCACCAATTAAAAAATGCTCTCTCTCTTCAAAAGAAGGGAAAGGTTGCAGTCTTCGATGAAGAAAATGTGGAAATTGATCGACTGATCAACTTTTTAAATTGTATCCAACCAAAAAATGAAGAATATATATACACACCTAAGATAAATAGAGCCACAGAAAGTATTGTTAATAATATCTTATGAGTGCGGGGTGCGTTTGCGTCACTGTGCAAACCATTTTTTTAAATGATTTTGACCTTGAATTTGGGGATCTTAAGGGGTTTACCCCTTAACGTCGGGTTAAGTGGCGCTAACACAAGGTTTTAGAGTTTCTAAAGTCAATATTTGTATTCTCAAAAGGAGGTATCTATGAAGTATTACTTCTCCGGGATAGGTGGTATCGGTATGAGTTCCCTAGCCTTATACACAGCTTATAAGTATGGAATAAAAAACGTGATTGGATCGAACAACGAAATGAACGAAAGAGTAGAATACTTAATAAAAAAAGGAATAAAAGTCAAATTAAATCAGGATTCTGATCTTCCTGATATCGATTTTTTTATTAAATCTACAGCGATAAAAGATACTAATCCAGAACTCATGGAAGCCAAAAAAAGAAAGATAACTATTCTGAACAGAATGCAACTACTCAATTCAATATTACAAAAACATACCTCAATAGGCATAACTGGAACAGATGGAAAAACTACCACAACTGCTATGGTTTCTCAAATATTCAAAAACGCTGGTAAAGATCCGACAGTTTTTTTAGGTGGAATACATGATTCATTAGAAGATGGCAACTTTAGATATGGAAATGGAATAGTAATAGCGGAAGTCGACGAAAGTGATGGCTTTATAGAAGAAACAGAAACGGACTTTTCTATCATAAACAATCTAAGACCTGACCACTTAGAACACTACGATAATGAATTTGATAAATTGGAAAGTTCTCTTTATAAATTTGCAAACAACACTACAGAACTTATTTTATTAAATGGAGACGATAACCATCTCACCAAATGGCATCTGAACGTAAAGAAAGTCTTATACTTTGGGCAATGTGAAAAGGCAGATTATACTATAAAAAACAGACGTCAATATAACGGGTATCAACTTTTTGAGCTTTATCACAAAAATACATACATTGGAGATATTACTTTAAATCTTCCAGGATTACACTACGCTTATGATGCACTAGCTTCAACCGCACTTTCTTTAGAATTCGGCATTGAATTTAACACAATAAAAGAAACTTTTCTTAGATATAATTCGGTTGGAAGAAGATTCAATATACTTTACGATAAAGATAATCTATCAATAATAGACGATTATGCCCATACACCTGACGAAATCTTAGAAACTATAAAGGCAACGAAAGAGTATTTCCCAAAAAGAAAAATAATAACCATATTTCAACCACACAGGTACACCCGTCTTTACTTCCACATAAACGACTTTATTGATGTCCTAAAATATTCAGATGAAGTATTAGTCTACAGAATATATTCAGCCTTTGAAGAACCCATAAACGGAGTGGATGAAAAAAAGGTTGTAGAAGCTCTTAATTCACAAGCTACTTTTTCCAAATATTATAATTCGGAAGATGAAATCATATCAGACCTTTTACAAGAAAAAAATGCTGTATTACTCTTTGTTGGTGCAGGAGACATAACAGAGATAGCAAAAAAATTATCAAAAAACAAAAAAAAACCTTGACATCTCATAATTTTTATGATAATATATTTCAGGTTTGAGATATTGCCCCCATCGTCTAGCGGTCAAGGACATTGGCCTTTCACGCCAAAGGCACCAGTTCGAATCTGGTTGGGGGCGCCATAACATAAACTAGGGTGTTTAGCTCAGTGGGAGAGCGTCTGCCTTACAAGCAGAAGGTCGCAGGTTCAAATCCTGCAGCGCCCACCAAGTTTAAGGATGGGCAGGTAGCTCAGTCGGTAGAGCAACGGACTGAAAATCCGTGTGTCGGCAGTTCGATTCTGTCCCTGCCCACCATACTAGTTTTTAGCTTAACGCTAGTAATATTAAAAAGGCAACCATTTTGGTTGCCTTTTTTTGCATGGTATTGAATATTATGATTTATATCTCATCTCAGCATATTTGGATTCGAAGCCAACTTTTTCGTACAATCTTCTAGCCGGGTTGCCGTATTCCACATGCAAGGATATATCCCCGTCGCATCTGCTAATTGTTTCTTTCAAAAGGTTACTACCGATCCCTTTACCTCTACAATCTTTATCAACAGCTATGTACACCAGCACATGCTCAGGGATATATCCTTCCATACCCGTATCGTTAATAACAACAGCTCCTACGATGCTATCATCATTATGAAGCACCAAAACAAATCCTCCTTTTCCTTTCTCCTCGGAAAAGGCGTAATCAATAGAACTAATGATATCTTCTTTTGGATCTCCATACTTTCCCAAATTTTCTTCTAAGAACTCTGCTATTTCTAACTTGGTGAACTCAAAATCGTCATCTAATAGATCTTCCTTTGAGTTCAGTTCTTTCAAAGATAAGTTGAATGAATCGTAATTAAAGGTTTTCTGCACTTTGCAACCACCTCCAAAATATATTATACCACATTTACGCTTATCTACAAAATGTGGAGAAATGTGAATGTGTTTTATACGACTAATAGATGTAGGGTTATTCAAAGTTTGGTTCAAAAAAATTTAGGAGGCATTAAAAGCCTCCTAAATTTCTAATTTTCTGGGTTGTTTCCAGGGTTGGTTGTTCCCGTAGTCGCTTCTGGGTTTTGGTTTTGATAAATATATTGTCCTACTTTTATAATCTCTTGTTGTAACTCATCTTTGACTATCTTAATTTTACCAACGTTATCTTCCTCTAAAGCTTGCTTTAATTCTTTTGTTTTTTCTTCTATATTCGACTTTAAATCATCAGGTATTTTATCTCCGTTTTCACGTAACAATTTCTCTGTTTGATAGATTAAATCATCTGCTTGGTTCCTCAGCTCAATCTTTTCTTTTACCTTTTTATCTTGTTCTTCGTACTCTCTAGCTTCTTTCATCATTCTATCTATTTGTTCTTTGTCGAGCTTGTGTCTTCCGGTTACTACCATAGACTGCTGTTTCTGAGTCCCTAAATCCTTAGCTGATACGCTTACTATTCCATTAGAGTCAATATCAAAAGTAACTTCTATTTGAGGAACCCCTCTTGGTGCCGGGGGAATTCCTGTCAACTTAAAACTCCCTAAGAAGAAATTGTCTCTTGCTAAAGGCCTTTCACCTTGATAAATTCTTACTTCAACCTCTGTTTGTCCATCAACAGACGTTGTAAAAACTTTCGATTTTTTCACAGGAATTTTGTTATTTCTTGGTATAATAACTTCCATTAAACCTCCTTTAACTTCTACACCTAAAGATAAAGGAGTAACATCAACTAAAACTAGATCTCTTTCAGTCTCTCCAACCATTATAGAAGCTTGAACACTTGCTCCAATTGCGACTGCTTCATCTGGGTTAACATTCTTTGCAGGATCTTTCCCAAAATAATTTTTAACCAATTTTTGGACGGCGGGTATCCTCGTTGAACCACCTACAAGTAGTACATCACTTATATCTTGTGGAGAAAGTTTAGCATCCCGCATTGCATTCTCAATGGGGCCTCTTGTCGATTCTATTAGGTCTCCAATGAGTTCTTCTAATTTAGTTCTTGTTAGTTTCTTTTCTAAGTGAACAGGTTGACCGTCGACAACCGTGATGAAAGGTAAATTTATATCCGTTTCCAATTTACTTGATAATTCTATCTTCGCAGATTCAGCTGCTTCTTTCAATCTTTGAAGTGCTTGCTTATCTTTTCTTAAGTCAACCTTGTACTCTTTCATAAATTCATCAGCTAACCAGTCGATTATTCTTTGATCAAAATCGTCCCCACCTAAATGATTGTTCCCTGAAGTAGCGATAACCTCAATGATATCTTCACCTATATCTAAAATGGAAACATCAAACGTTCCACCACCAAGATCATATACAACTATTTTTCTTTCTTCTTTTGATCGATCAAGACCAAAAGCTATGGATGCCGCTGTTGGTTCGTTTATTATTCTTAGAACCTCCAATCCTGCAATTTCACCCGCTTCTTTTGTTGCTTGCCTTTGAGCATCGTTAAAATAAGCAGGAACAGTAATAACAGCCTTTTTGATCTTTCCTCCTAAATATTCTTCTGCATCTTTAACCAGCTTTTTAAGTATAAAAGCACTTATCTGTTGAGGTGTATACACCTTATCATCGATTTTTACTGTATAGTCACTTCCCATGTACCTTTTTATGGAGCGAACAGTTCTGTCTGAATTTAAAATAACTTGCCTTTTAGCTGGTTCACCTACTAATATCTGACCATCTTTACTAAAAGAAACAATAGAAGGCGTGGTCCTTTTACCTTCCGCATTGGGTATTACTTCAGGGTTACCATCTGGTTTTACCCAAGCAATAGCTGAATTAGTGGTACCTAAGTCTATACCTACAACATATTCTTTTGCACTCATGAAAATACCCCCTTACTAAAACTTTTTTATTTCTACATGTGTATATGTTATTTGACTCTAATACTATTATAATTCAAACACTCTTTTTTTTCAAGTGATTTATTCAGTTAAGAGAATACATATAATATCTATGATAAAATACTTATAAGTAATCTAAATTTAAAAGCAACCAAATATTATATCACTCTTAATCTAAGAGTGAAAATAATATTTTGGTTTTCGATCCTTGAAGAGATCGTTGTATTCATTGATACTTTTATTTTGAGATCTTTTTTCATCAATTTCTACTGTATGAATGTAATCTCCTTGCTCCGGTAATCTAAAAAGCACCTCCCCATCAGGTGATGAGACTTGACTTTTTCCCGTGAAAGAATACTGTATTTCACCGTTGCTCTGGGTTCCCCAAATATTCGATGTGGCAATATAGATCTTGTTTTCTAAAGATCTAATTTTGTTGGCTTCCTGACAATATGGTAAGACTAAATTTGCTGGATGCAAGATTAAATCTGCACCTAATAAAGCTAATGTTCTAAAGGATTCTGGAAAGTACCAATCAAAACAGATGGCAACTCCCACATTTATCCCGTTAACATTTTCCACCCAAAAACCAGTGTCCCCAGGGGTAAAAAATAATTTCTCTCTGAAAAACAAGTGAGTCTTTCTGTATATTTTAAATGTCCCATCACTATTGATCAAAATTGATGAATTATAATACTTATCTTCATATTTCTCGTTAAAACCATATACTACACTTATACCAGTATCTTTAGAAAATTCCTTGAAGATATTAAAGGCGTATCCATTTTCCTCTAAAGGTGATTCATAAGTTTCTTCTACTTCTTTTTTGGAAGAAAAAGCGTAACCGGAAAAAGCTAATTCTGGAAATACTATAAAATCGCTATCTACCCCTTCGATGATCTTCATTACCTTGTCTACATTTTTCTTGATCTCAAATAGTTCTGGTTTGAATTGAACTACGCTGACTTTAAACATTTTTTAACCTCCTATAAAATATTTATTTAATATTGCCATTAGAAACTTTAAGATATGTTTTAGCGCGCCCCTTTGCCCCACAGTTCACTTCGTTTCTATTTCGTTTTTTTCAGTGATAATTAAATCAACTTGTAAATCGTTCGGATGAGTAGGAACGGAATCTATTAATTGAAAGTTGAATATCACTCCTATTAAGTAAGTTTTAGGGTTTTGAAGGAAGTATCTATCGTAATAACCTCCACCATATCCAATTCTATATCCTTTAAAATCGTAGGCAATTGCAGGGATTACGTAAAGATCAATTTTTGAAGAAAATTCTTCATCTATGGGTTCCGGAATATTAAATTTACTTTTAACCAAGCGATCGAGACTTTTTACTCTCCCCATCTTCATTTGTTTGCCTAAGACCTTTGGTAAATATACTTTTTTTTGAGTTTTTAACAATTCCCCTATTAAAGGTAATACGTCTACTTCTTTATTTATGGGATAATAGAGAGCAATAGAACCAAAATCCATTTTTTTGATTTGACTTCTCAATTTTTCTACTATTTTTTGTGAATATTCTTCATATTTTTCTTGATCTAGATCCAACCTTTTTTTTAAAATCATTTCTCTAATTTCTTTTTTCGTCATCGTATTTCATCCCTCTGTAATATTAATTAATGTTATTATAAGTGAGGCCCCACTTCAATGCACATTATACACTAAAAGAAGAAAATTTTTGCCAATTCCTCAAAATTATTGTATAATGTTAATTACGCACTCTAAAAAATAAGTTAAATAGAAGAGGGAATGAAAAATTCTTTATAAGTTTAGATATTCGAAAATCCTTTACTTGCTACCTCTAATCTTTGTTTTATTTTTGTTTATACTAGGTAATTATTTATACAGTCTTTATCCAAAAGGTATTATAGCTTTTATATTTCTTGGAATAATAGTTACAATTCTATTTTATTCCATTAGAAAATTCATGCGATATCCTATTATTTATGATCAAAATAACAAAACTTTTTACGTTATTACCTCTGTATTTTCAGAAAGATATGAGCATTTCAGTAAATCCTCCATTAAAGAAACGGTTATAACTTCCAGAAAAATAATAATAATTTTAAAAGATAAAACAATTATTTTACCTAAGTATATACAAGACCGAGATAAACTCATTTCTTTTTTAAAAGGGGATAAAATTGAAGGGTAGAGAAACGGTCGCATATATAAATATTGATAAATACTTAGAAAATTTGAATTATATACAAAACCAAACAAAAACTAGTATTATACCGGTTTTAAAGGCGAACGCTTATGGACATGGCATGCTTCCTTTAGCAAGGCAATTATTTAATGAAAATTATACTATGCTGGCTGTTGCTTATTTGGAAGAAGCTTTAGAAATCTTAAAGGAGGGAATCCTCCTCCCTATTTTAATTTTTAATTACTTCAGTCCAAATGATTTTGAAGAGTTATTGGAATTCTCCCAGTTTTTGAGACCTACAATTACTTCATATACATTTTTAGAAAAAGTATGTGATATACTAGGAAAAGATGTTGGCAAATTTAAGTTTCATATCAACGTGGATACTGGAATCAACAGAATTGGCATAAAAGAGGAAAATTTACCACAATTAATAAAATTGATCAAAGATAAAAATGTTCAAATAGAAGGTGTTTATTCTCATTTTGCCAGTGCAGATGAAAAAGATGAATTCACCAAAGTTCAATTTGAAAAATATATGAATTTATTGGATTATATAATCAGTTCAGGGATAGATGTTGAAAAAAAACATATCTCTAACAGTGCTGCTGCTCTTTTTTTCCCTGAATACTCTTTAGATTATGTGAGACCAGGAATTGCCACTTATGGCTTACAACCATCCACAACTTATAAAATTGATCAATTAAAACCAATTTTAGAATTAAAGACCATCATCGCGAGCATTCATACCCTCCAACCACACGATACTATTGGTTATGGTCGAACTTATGAAGTACAAAAAAAGATGAAAACTGCCATTGTTCCTATAGGATATGGAGACGGGTATTTTAGAGCCCTTTCCAACAAAGGAGAAGTTTTAATTAACGGAAAGCGATGTAAAATATTAGGTAGAGTATCTATGGATCAGATCGTGGTGGATGTTACTGATAATAATGTATCAATCGGCGATGAAGTTGTTATCATTGGAAAGCAAAAGTACGATGAAATAAGCGCAGAAGAAGTAGCTAAAAACACTTCTACTATAAACTATGAAGTAATCTCAAGAATAACTCAAAGGGTTCGGCGGTTTTACATTAAGGGAGGAAAATATTTTGAATGAAGATTATTCTTTGGGAGATATAATAAAAGATAATCCGTTTCAACCAAAGACAAATGGGGAAAATATTACATTAATATCAGATTTAAAACCAACTGAAGAAGCAGAAATTGAAGGAAAAGTTGTGAGCAAAAAGCTTCAAAAAACAAAAAATGACAAAACATTTTTGTTGTTTACGCTTGCGGATAAAAGTCAGTCTATTAGAGCTATAGATTGGTATAACGCTGAAGCAAACAACAATAAGATTCATATTGGAGATGTTATAAAAGTAAAAGGCAAAATAGTTTATTTTGAAAATAGACTTCAAATTAATATTAGTAACGAGACCAATTCAGTGCAAAAGATTAACATAACGAATATCAACCCGGAAAAGTACTTGCATTTTTCCAATAATGATCTATCAAAATTAAAAGCAAAACTCGAACATTACATAGAAACCGTTGAAGATGAAGGTATCAAATCTTTGCTAAAACAGATCTTTTTGATTAATTCAAAATTAAGAGAATCCTTTCTTTTTTCACCAGCAGCGATAGAAGTACATCATGCCTATCCTGGAGGTTTATTGGAACATACTGTAATGGTTACCGAACTATCTTTAAGATTATACGATCTTTACAACGAAGATAATGAAATATGTATCAATAAAGATATTATAATAGCTGGATCACTTTTGCACGATATAGGAAAAATAGAAGAATACGCTATAAAACCCAGTGGAATAGAAAAAACGGAGCAAGGTGAATTAATTGGACACATACATCTTGGAACAAAAATAGTATACGAGGAGTCAAAAAAAGTAACTCCAAAAATAAAGGACTCAGATCTTAATCATTTAATACACATCATACTTTCCCATCATGGAGAAATCGAATATGGAAGTCCTGTAGTTCCTAAAACTATCGAATCATTTATTATTGGGTTAAGTGATAACATGGACTCCAAAATTGCTCAAGTTAAAGATAATATTAGAAATACTTTACAAATAAACAAAAATCAAAGTTGGAGTGAATACGATAAAAGGCTGGCGCGCAAGATAAAAATAGAAAAATACTAGCAGGAGGTAATTCAATTAATGCCAAAAAAAAGCACTAAATCCAACAACAATAGTGGGAAAAGTAAATATGTAGTGATCGTTGAATCCCCATCAAAGGCAAAAACAATAGAAAGATATTTAGGAAAGGAATATAAAGTAATAGCTTCAAAAGGTCACATCCGTGATTTACCTAAAAAGGAGTTTGGTGTTGATATCGAACACGACTTTGAGCCAATCTTTCAAGTGATTCCCGGTAAAGAAAAGGTTATAAAAGAAATAAAGAAAGAAACAAAAGGGAAAAAAGTATTATTAGCTTCGGATATGGATAGAGAAGGAGAAGCTATAGCATGGCACCTTTCCCAGCTTTTAGATCTCGACCCGAAAGAGAAAAATCGAATCATATTCTCAGAAATTACGAAAAATGCAATAAAAAATTCAATAAGTAATCCTCAAAGTTTAGACTTAAAAAAAGTTGATGCCCAGATAGCTAGAAGAATCTTGGATCGAGTGGTAGGATATAAAATCTCTCCCTTAGTTTGGAAAGTATTAAAGGATTACAAAACAAGCGCAGGAAGGGTTCAATCTGCCGCATTAAAATTGATAGTGGATAAAGAAAGGAAAATTTTCTCTTTCAAACCAAAAAAGTACTACAATATCTACCTTGAGCACAAAGGTCAAAATATTCCTCTAACAAAAGAGGACGGTAAAAAAATAAAACCAGAAAGTATAACAAAAACAAAAAAAGACCAAATCTTTGAATATTTAAAAGACAAGGATTTTAAACTAGTGAATGTAGAAGAAAAGGAAACAATAAGGAAACCTCCTTTACCATTTATTACCAGTACTCTACAACAAACAGCAGTTTCAACTTTTAACTGGAGTTCATCTAAAGTAATGAAAATCGCGCAAGATTTGTATGAGGGTGTGGAAACCCGTGAAGGAAGTATTGCGTTTATTACTTACATGAGAACTGACTCTACAAGAGTTTCAAACGAAGCTCAACAAGCAGCTATTAACTATTTGGAAAAAAATTATGGAAAAGATTACGTAGGACATTACCTATCTAAAAACAAAAAATCCAACGTTCAAGATGCTCACGAGGCTATAAGACCTACAGACATCAACATGGATGTTAACAATGCAAAAAGGTTAATTTCCTCAGACCATTTAAAGTTGTATACCCTTATTTGGAATAGATTCATGGCGTCTCAATCAGCTCCATCAAGATATTTAGAAAAAACATACACTATAGAAGACAACACCAACAAATATTCATTTGAAATAACGTCCAAAAAATGTATCTTTGATGGATTTGAAAAATTCTGGAATCCTAACAATAAAGAAGTAGATTTTGAAATAGGCAAAAATGATAAGATCACATACGATCAATTAAAATTCGAAGAAAAAGAGACTAATCCACCAAATAGGTATACAGAAGCAACATTGATAAAGGAACTAGAATCCAAAGGAATCGGAAGACCATCAACATACGCAACAATAATATCTACACTTTTGCAGCGTAAATACGTTTCTAAAATATCGAAAAGTACCTTGAGACCTACAACTACGGGTTTTGTGGTAACTGATTTTTTGGAAGCCTATTTTCCAGAAATAGTGGATGTAAAATTTACCGCAAACATGGAAGCAAACCTTGATAAGATAGAAGATGGGAAAAACAAAAGTAAAGTAGTTTTAGAGCAATTCTATAATGAATTTGAAAAGTTCCTTACCACTGCTTCAAATAATATAAAAAACAAACAAAAAGTTTTGCATTACGAAAGCGATGTACCCTGCGAAAAATGCGGTAAAAACATGAAATTAAATTTTGGACGATACGGTCTATATTTATCTTGTGAGAAATGCAAGGAAACTCAGAAAATTCCTGCGGAATCATTTGGAGTGACAATAAAAGACAAATTATACATAAAAGAATATCTACAAGAAACTTTAAAATTAAACAAAGAAGAGAACAAAATAGGTGAAAAATGTCCCATCTGTGGTGGAGATCTCATATTAAAACACGGGAAATTTGGAGAATTTATAGCATGTAGTAACTACCCAGATTGTAAATATACCCGTAATGTAAAAGCACGAGGAAAGTGCCCCAACTGTGGCGGTGATGTCATAAAATTGAGAAGCAAAAAAGGAAAAACTTATTTCAAATGTGATTCTTGTGGAACATTGTATTGGTACGAACCTTCAGAGTACAGTTGCCCCAACTGTGGAGAAACACTATTCTACAAAACCCTAAGAGGAAAAGAAAAGTTATACTGTCAGAATGACAAAACATATTTTGAAATCGAAGAAATCAAACAATTAACAAAGTCAACGTAGAAAATAAAAAAGGAGAAAAAACAATGGACATCCCAATCATTACAGGTGGGAAATCTATAGAGAGAGAAATTGCCTTTAGAAGTGCAAAAAATGTTTTTAATTCTATAAATAATTTAGGTCATCAACCACTGATACTAGATTTAATAGATGATGATTTTATAAATAAAATTCGAAATTATAAATTCGCCTTCAATGTAGTGCATGGAGATTATGGAGAAGACGGAAGATTATCTTCTTTGTTGGACATATTAGGGATAGACTACACATGTTCTAACTCTGAAACATGTGTAGCCACATACGATAAATTTATATTCTATACTCTATTTAAAAATTATATACAAATGCCTCAAACAATCTTAACCAACAAATTGATATCACCGCCTTTTCAGTACCCTTTTATCATCAAACCTCGAAAAAGTGGATCAAGCAAAGGAGTATACATCATCCACAACGAAAATGAATACAGATTCTATTTAGAAAAAAATTTGAAAGAATTTCAGGAAGTTCTGGTTCAAGAATACATAAAAGGTCGGGAAATAACGATATCTTATATTCAGAAAAATGATGAGTTCATACTACTACCAATCCTTGAAATTCTTCCAAAAAAAGAATTCTATGATTATGAAGCAAAATACACTAACGGGTTAACTGAACTCAAGCCACAGCTTAATTCACCTGAAAAAATCATACAAAAAGTAAATTACATAGGAACTCAAGTCATGAAAATACTTACTTTTAAAGATATGTTTAGGATCGATGCAATCTTAAAAGGTGATGAAATTTACGTTTTAGAAATAAACACTGTACCTGGTTTAACGAAATTAAGTGATCTTCCTACATCCGCAATAGCTGCAGGAATTAGCTTTGATGATTTAATAGATATAATAATAAAAAATCATATAAAACAACCCACAAAAATTAGTTTTTGAAAATGAATAGACGATAGCGTAGCAAAGTGTTTTTGGGCGGGCAGCGGGACGAAAGACAAAGAACTTTTATCCTTATGGGTGGGCAGCGGGGCGAAGGGGCGCTATCTACCAAGGTTTTAGAGTTTCTAAATAAAAAAATGTGAGTGCAAGGAGGAAATACAATTTATGGATTTTCATGGGACAACAATATTAGGAGTAAAAAGAAATGGAAAAACTGTAATATGTGGTGATGGACAAGTAACAATGGGAGAAACAGTCTTTAAAGGCAACGCCAAAAAA
The DNA here is from genome assembly GCF_054051725.1 of Petrotoga sp. DB-2. Taxonomy (NCBI): domain Bacteria; kingdom Thermotogati; phylum Thermotogota; class Thermotogae; order Petrotogales; family Petrotogaceae; genus Petrotoga; species Petrotoga sp. DB-2. Next base: position 24,032 of record NZ_JBSVZD010000007.1, read on the forward strand.
GTGCGAAGATTGGGCGAAGGAAAAGTAATATCAGGTTTCGCTGGATCCGTAGCAGATGCCCTCGCTTTGTATGAAAGATTTGAAGGAAAGTATAAATCTTCACACGGTAATCTTATGAAAGCAGCTGTAGAACTGACTAAAGAATGGCGCATGGACAAAGCACTTAGAAGACTTGAGGCATTATTATTGGTTGCCGACAAAGAAAATATCTTTTTAATTTCTGGTAATGGCGAAGTTATGGAACCACAAGAAGATGCAATTGCAATAGGTTCCGGTGGACCTTATGCATACGCTGCAGCAATGGCTCTGTTAAGAAACACGGACTTAGATGCTGAGGAAATCGCAAAAAAAGCCATAAAAATAGCCGGTGAAATATGTATTTACACGAACGATAATATAACAATGGAGATTATAGAATGAGTGAACAGATTTTAGCTATTCCCACCATAAAAATTGTAGAAAAAATATCTTCGTTCAACAATAATTTTTTTAAAATAAAATTTAGCGATTTCGTAGAAATATTAGAAAGCGGTAATTTCCACGAAAGAGATGAAATAGAAAACGATTATAATTACAAACAAATCATACCTTATGTAGTGTTCAAAAACTACGAAGACAAAATTTTAGTTTTAAAAAGAACACAAAATCAAGGAGAAAAAAGGCTTCACAACAAAATATCAATAGGAATAGGGGGCCACATAAACAAAGGGGATAAGGGTATTACCATGGAACAAACCTTTTTCAACGGAATGGATCGTGAAATTAATGAAGAATTATGGATTACCAATTCATATAAATATGTTTACAAAGGAATAATCAACGATAACGATGAAGATGTATCCAAAGTTCATTTAGGTGTTCTTTTTGTTGGATTCATCGACTCTGCTAAGATTAAAGAAGAAAATAACTTTGAAAGCACATGGTTAAAAAAAGAGGAAATCGTAAATTTAAAGGATGTGAATTTCGAAGGTTGGACTACGATAGCTTTAAATAACTTGTAAGGTCCCTTCCTTAAATGGGCGGGTTGCGGGGCGAAGGGGCGCTAAAACAAGTTTTAGAGTTTCTAACGACAGTAAAAACGCACATAAAGGAGGCCTAAATTAACTTTATGAACAATATTTACGGAGAAGATTCAGGTAAAGGTTTTATCAAGGAAGTACCTTTATCTACATTTGCAAAGGCAGTAGAAAGTGCCATTTATAAAGCACCATTAAGAGAAAACAACAAAGTTTGGTTAAGCGACTTATGGTTCATCACTTCTTTACCAGAAGACCTGATCAAAGAAGCGATATCCAAATATATTGAAGAAATTGATCTGCCCGAAGATGTTGAAGAGATATACGACGACGAAAAAAATAAAGTTCTATGGAAAAAATAAATTAGGGCCAACTCTGGGGTGGGTTGCGGGACGAGGGGGCGCTAACACAAGTTTTGGAGTTTCTAAAGACAGTAACTCTAATTAAAACTGGAGGGAAAAAGTGAAAGTTGATTTTCATACTCATTCAACAGGATCCGATGGGAGTAACACTCCTGATGAATTATTGAATCTGGCCTTAGAAAAAAATATAGAATATCTATCTATCACCGATCACGATACCCTTGATGGAATAAAAGCTATAGAAAACCTTACAGATTTAAATAAGTTAAAATTTGTTCCTGGAGTAGAAATAAGTGCAGAATTCCCGAACACTTTACACCTTTTAGGATACGGCTTTGATATCAAAAACAAAAGGTTAAATAAGGTTTTAGAAGACCTTCAAGAGTACAGAAAAAAAAGAAACGTTTTGATGATCGAAAACATGCAAAAACTTGGTTTTCAAATTACCCTTGAAGAACTAAAAAAAGAAGCAGGTGGAGAATTGATTGGTAGGCCTCATTTTGCTTCTTTAATGGTGAAAAAAAATTATGTAAGCAACAAACAAGAAGCTTTCGATAAGTATTTAAAGAAAGGTGCACCTCTTTACTTAGATAAAAAAAGGTTGGAACCAAAAGATGCAATATTGTTAATTAAGGAAGCTGGGGGCGTAGTGGTTTTGGCACACCCTTATCAAACAAAACTCGATGAACAAAACCTAGACAATCTGATCAGAGAGTTAGTAGATTATGGATTAGACGGCATAGAAGCTTGTTACTCCTTGCACACCAAAGAAATGATCGAAAGGTATAAAGCACTTGCCAAAAAGTATGATTTGTTTATAACCGCTGGTTCGGATTATCATGGAACAAACAAACTAGGGATAGAAATGGGGATTAACATCAGCAAAGAAGAATTAGAACCATTTTTAAAAATTTTAAGGATGTTTTAAGTCTTTCTGCATATAATAGGGTTAGAAAACAATAACCCCCAATAAAATCCCCAACTTATCCCGCTTTATGCGGGGTTTTTTTATAATGAAATTTATTGAATGGAGGTATTTATGAAGAAAAAAAATCTTTTAATTCCGTTGTATGGTGTTTTCATGGGTATTTCTGATTCTATCCCTGGGGTTTCAGGGGCGACGATAGCCTTGATACTAGGCATTTATGAGAATTTCATATCTGCATGGTCTTTTGTCTTTTCCAATTTATTCAATTTCAAAACTTTAACGAAAAGTCGGGAACTTAGATTTTTGATCATGTTGTACATAGGCGTTTTTCTTGGAATGTTCTCAACCTTGGGATTTATAGACTTTTTAATAAATAATTATCAAACAAGTGTCTTTTCTTTCTTTTCAGGTTTAATTATCGGTAGTATCTTTTTTTTGGGATCTGATCTATTTAAAAATGTTGATTTCAAAAATACGGAGAAATCTAAATATTTTTCTTTTTTTATTTCAGCCACTATTGGTTTTTTAGTTGCCTTCTATATCTCAGGGGCAAAATTTTTAGTAGAGCAACATGGTTTTTTAATAATCTTTTCGTCAGGATTTTTGGCTATTTCTGCCATGATTGTGCCGGGGATTTCCGGTGCCTACGTTCTATTACTTTTGAATCAGTATTCATACATAGTAAAAGCAGTTAATGATTTTAATTTCTCTGTGCTGATAACCTTTGTTTTAGGTATTGTGCTGGGATTGGCTTCTATGAGTAGATTACTGAAATGGGTATTGGATAAGTTTTACCTCGCGACAATGTTTTTTTTGATGGGATTAATGGTTGGAGGATTGAGGGCTCCCATTTCAAAAATAGATAACTTTGTTAGCTTTTTAATATTTGCTTTAATTGGAGCCATAGTAATTATAATTATAGAGAGGTTTGGTAGAATCAATAGATAATTTTACTTCTTCCTTTTGCGCCTTTTCGGAATTCCAAAAGTTTGATCAATTTCAACCTCTTTTCCCAACTCTCTGTGAACTAGGGAAAGAGATTCCAACTTTATTTGATATTTTAACTTTTTATCAGACAAATAACTGGTAATCTGTCCAATGTTCTCCTTATCAATGTCTTCTACCGCCAAAGTTATATGTGGAAACCAATTATCTGGAGAATAATAATCGTTTAACTTTGACTCATTTACGTTGACCAAATTCCACAGATATTCGTGAAAGTTTAACAATTCCTTTGTCGGTTTTACAGGGATGTACAAAGTTAATTTAGGTCCTGTAAATAAGGCTATACCTTCCGTTTTTATGGTTAAGGAATCTAATTCTTTGGTTGCCTTTTTGAGTAACTTGTTTAACTCGTTAACTTTATACTCCTCAGCGACACTCCAAGTTATATGAGGGAAAGGCACGTTATTTTTTACCCATTTAACATCAAAATTCTTGTCCAATTCATTCCAAAGTTTTGTTATTTTGTTGTAAAAAGGCTGAGGTAAAATAGTTAAAAGAGATTGCACTGTTATCACCTTTTTTAGTAGGAGGTTTAAAGATGAGCTATAATAAAAAACGAATCGTGAAGTTTCTTATCTATTATTTCTCTATTTCTGTTGGAGTTCTTTTAATATTCTATTTTTGGTTCACAAAACTTTTTTGGTTTTCTCTAGTTACTTGGATTTTTGCCACATTTGGTGTTGTTTCAATTTCGTTTTTCACTTTTATGAACCTAAGAATCGTCGAACTTCAAAATGAATCAGAAGAAGCACATGATAAAAATATTGAAAATGATAAAAATGATTAATGTATTTATCAAGCTAAGTCCAATTCATCTTTTATTCGAACCATACCATCAATGGCTATTTTGAAGAAATCGTTCAATTCGATATCTAGCTTGGCTATTTCTTTTATTTTTTCTCTATCCGCTCCTCTTGCGAAAGCTTTATCTTTAAATTTCTTTTTTAACGATTTGACCGATAACTCGGCTATATCTTTGTTTGGTCTTACCAAGACAGCAGCAACGATAAGCCCGGAAAGCTGATCTGCAGCATATAGGGCTATCTCAATATCTTTTTCTAACTCTTTTTTTTCATTATGTGCTAATATAGCGTCTTTTACATCTTGATCAACTTTGTCTCCAAGCATTTCAACAGTTTTTAACGCATGATTATCTGGATCGTCTTTTGTTTCTTCGTAATCCAGATCATGTAGTAAACCGGTGATCTCCCATTTTTGCTCATCTTTGTTTAGATGTTTTGCTAACTCCTTCATAATGGCTCCTACGGCAAGGGAATGAGTGAACAAATTATCCGTTTTTAAGTTTTGCTTTAGTAACTCAAGAGCTTCTTCTCTAGTCAAAAAAATCACTCCTTATTCAAATTTATTAAAAGCAAATTTAAAGTAAAAATAAAAGATTAAAGCAGTAAACAAAACAGTTGCGAAGATGATCCATAAACCTATTACTACGGGGGGTGTTGTTGTAAAAATTAAAACTAAACACACAACTAAACCTAAATTTAACCAAAACATGAACTTCAAATTATGCCACATTTTATTTAATTTTTCTTTCATTTTAGAATTTTGAAAAAGCAGATCGTCCAAAGTTTCTCTATTTTCTCTATTTTGTTCTTCTAATACTTTTATTCTACTCTCTAAGTCTTCAACATTATTCTTAGCCATTCTTCTTGACTACCTCCTTTGGAGAAAAGCTGATTTTTATATCTTTTTAAGTATTATACCACAATTTTATAGAGTTCAAAGGTGTTTCGTGCAATAAATAAGTATCATTACGGCTTATTAACCGATCAATTAGTTGATTGTTGCATTTTCCAAATATACAAATTATTTGTCCTCTATTTTTAATAATTAAATAATTCGAAAAAATATGGTATAATTTAACTACAAAAAGATAAAGAACTTTCATCGTTCGGGGCGTTAAATCTTGTTTTAGAGTTTCAAAAGTCATCATAAACACTGCACTTAGGAGGGGATTTAATGAAGGGAATGATCGTTGAAACATGGCTTGAAACTTGGAAAAATACATACGGCGAAGATTATGTGAATCAACTTTTAACTGAAATAGGAATTCCAGAAAACAAACATTTCTCCCCTTTTGAAGATTTGGAAGACTCTAAAGTCTTTAAACTACTTGATTTGATGAGTAAAAAGACTAATAAACCAAAAGATGAGATTATGAAAGAACTTGGCAAAAAAAACATCTATACCTTCAAAAAATATTACCCCAATTTTTTCAAAAAAAAGGGACTTCTCTCTTTTTTGTCAACGATGAATGATGTTCATAAATCATTAACAAGAAGAATAAAAGGAGCCAAACCTCCCGCCATTGAATTTGAAATCATAGATAGCAACTCTGCCTATCTTACCTATCGTTCTTTCAGAGATATGAGATACTATTTTCTAGGATTACTGGAAGGTTCAGCTGAGGTTTTTGGTGAGAAGATTGAATATGAGATTATTGATCAAGGGAGCACTGATGAAGGTAGCTTTCTTAAAATAAAATTAGAGAGTGAGAAACCATATGCAAAAATTAGAAAAGCAAGGTTTTTTGCAGCCATGAGTTTGTCATTAATGAAAATGTTTTTTACTTCTTTAACCTTTTATACAATAATCATAGTCTTTTTATTATCTTGGCTATTCACCGGGCTTTTAGGTAATCATTGGTATACTTTTTTGGTTACAGGTATTTTATCTGGAACATTTATTCTTTTTATGGGGAACTACTTTAAACGATTATTTTCTTCTTCTACAGAAGGGTTACAAAATTTAAATAACCAGGAATTTGACGAACCTGTTCTATTAAAAGGGGAAAAGATACTCGAAAAGCATTCTTTAGAAATTGATAATTTAAGGAATAATTTTAATGGAATTTTTATTCAACTGACGGGAGATATAGAAGAAATAGAAACCTTTACCGGAAAAGTTGGAGAAAGAGCTGAGGAGATGAAGGAAATAAGTGACTCAATAGGAGAACTAGTTGAACAGGTGGCTATAAGCTCAGAACAAATCGCTCAAGATGCCGAGTCCATATCAAATGTAGTTGAAGTGAATGTAAATACTATACAAAGTATCATATCCAGAGAAAATCAAATGGTAGACTCTTTGGAAAATGCAGTCAAAAGAATCAATGATTCCTCTTCAAAAGTAGAAACTTCTTCAAAAGAAATAGAAAGTATGAGTGAGCGATTCAATAATTTGGTGAAAGAAAGTGATAAGTTAGAAGAGGATACTCAAGAAATTCTTAAAGTCGTTGATACGGTGAAAGGTATTGCGGATCAAACTAATTTGTTAGCCTTAAATGCCGCAATTGAAGCATCAAGAGCAGGAGAAGCCGGCAGAGGATTCGCTGTAGTAGCTGATGAAATAAGAAATTTAGCAGAGGAAAGCAAAATAGCTGCTTCACAGATTGATAATATACTTAGCAGGATATCTTCAGGTATTGAGTTGTTAACAGAAACTGTTGAAAAAGAGTTTAAATCGATGAAAGAAGGAGCTAATAATCTAAGAATTAGTTCTCAAGATAATAAAGAATCTGCAACTAATATAGAAAATATTTCCAAAGAAATCCGCGAAATTTTAGATGAATTAAGTAGCGAAGGGGTTAAATTAGAAGATTTAACAAAAAACACCCAAAACTTGTTAGCTATATCTGAAGAAGGTTCGGCTACTTCTGAAGAAATATCTACTTCCGTCAAAACGTTTGTAAGTAATATAAAAGAAATTCTACAGAATATAAAAGAGGTGGAAAGATTTATTTCTTCCCTTAAAGACAGCTTATCCAGTAAAAATTGATCTTTTATTTCATAATAATTTTATTTTATTCATCTTTTTTTAAAACTTTCATGTTATAATTTACGTTGAATCGTGCTTTAAGGATCTTAGAAAACTTTTAGATGAAGAAATATTTTTAATGAAGGGGGTAGATAACTTTGGTAGAAAGACCAATGACAAAACAGTTTTTGGAGGATGCCTTTTGTGGTGAATCCAAGGCACATATGAAGTATTTGATTTTTTCTGCTGAGGCAGAAGAAAAAGGGTTAAAAAATCTTGCAAGAATATGGAAAGCTATTGCTCATGCTGAGTTTGTTCATGCGAGAAACCATTACAGAGCTTTGGGTTATATAGGATCAACAGAAGATAACCTACAGCAATGTATAGACGGAGAAACCTTTGAAATTGAAGAAATGTATCCCGTGTACAACAATGTAGCTAACTTTCAAGAAGAAAACGAAGCAGTAAGAACAACTCATTTTGCCTTGGAAGCAGAAAAAATACACGCCGAGTGGTATAAAAATGCAAAGAAGGTTGCAGAAAAAGGTAAAGATGTGGAAATTGGTAAAATTTTCATTTGTGATATCTGTGGTTACACCGTAGAAGGAGAAGCTCCAGAAAAATGTCCTGTTTGTGGAGCACCAAGAAGCAAATTTGTAGAATTCTAACCAAATTTATAAAAAAGGGGATGATTCTTTGTGTTAGGTGAAGTAATTAAGACTAGTGATTTCAAAAATGAAAAACATGTCCCTACTATCGATTGTCCAGACAAAGTTCAACCTAACGAAGAGTTTGAAGTAGATGTACAGATTGGTAAAGAGATTAAACATCCAAACACTGTAGAACACCATATTGAGTGGATAGATCTTTTTATGCAATACGATGATGATCCAAATACCGTACATGTAGGCAGATATATGTTCGGACCCGTAGTGGGGGAACCTCATGTAAAAGCTAAAATAAAGTTAGCGAAATCTGGAACGTTGATTGCACTCTCTCATTGCAATATTCATGGACTTTGGGAAAATACCAAAAAGATTTCTGTAGGATGATTTTTGAAAATATTATATAGGGGTTGATGAGAATGAAAAAATACAGATGCACCATTTGTGGTTATATATACGATCCAGAAGTAGGAGATCCTGATAACAACATAGAACCAGGAACCTCTTTTGAAGATTTACCCGATGATTGGACTTGCCCCGTTTGTGGCGCTGCTAAAGAAGACTTTGAATTACTCGAAGATTAAAAAAGGCGGGATATTAATCCCGCTTTTTTAATAATTCTCCAGCAGCTTTTCTTATTTCTAAATTTTCACCATCTTTTGAGTCAACTATGACCGTATCTCCTTCTTTTATAGTATCTTCGATGATCATATTTGCCAAAGTTGATTCGATTTTTCTTTCTATAACCCTTCTCAACGGTCTAGCTCCATAAACAGGATCGAATCCTTCTTTTGCTATAACGTCTTTGGCTGCCTCAGTTATTTGAATACTTATGTGTTTCTCTTTTAACCTTTCTTCTAATCTTGAAATCATTATATCAACTATTCTCTTTATCTGAGAGATGCTCAAAGGTTTAAATACAATAATATCGTCCAACCTGTTAATAAATTCTGGTCTAAATGCCATTTTTACCTGGCTCATAATTTCATTTTTTGTGTTTTCATAAGATTCTTCTTCTGATTCTCCAACAAAACCGACACTTTTTTTGGTCTTATTTAAGAATTCTGAACCTAAGTTAGAGGTTAATATTATAATGGTATTACTGAAATTGACCGTCCTACCTTGGGAATCTGTTAACCTTCCATCGTCTAAGATCTGTAATAATATATTGAATACATCGGGATGAGCTTTTTCAACTTCATCGAATAACACTACTGAATAGGGTCTTCTTCTGATTATCTCTGTTAACTGTCCCCCTTCTTCGTAACCAACATAACCCGGTGCCGCACCCACTAACCTTGAAACATTGAATTTTTCCATGTATTCACTCATATCTATCCTGACCAAAGCATCTTCGGTTCCAAACAAAATCTCGGCCAATGTCTTAGCTAATTCTGTTTTTCCTACTCCAGTTGGCCCAAGAAACAGGAAAGAACCCACTGGTCTCTTAGGATCTTTCAATCCTGCTCTTGCCTTTTTAATATGGTCTGCAACAATTTTAACCGCCTCATCCTGATCAACAAGCCTTTTGTGTATTTCATTTTCAAGGTTGGCAAGTTTTTTCTTTTCATCTTCAACCATCCGAGTAACAGGAATGCCGGTCCATTCTTGTACCAAAGAAGCGATTATCTCTTCATCTACTACATTGCTTATTTCACTTTGTACTCGTTTGGCAGCTTTTTGTGCCTTTTCTAATTCCTTTTGAAGATCAAAATATTCCGCTTTTTTTTGAGATGCTTCTTCATATTTTTCCTCTAAAGTTAGTTGATTAATTTCTTCTTCAAGTTTCGACATTTTCTTTTCCAATTCCCGAATTTTTTCTGGTTTAGCGGAGTTTCTAAGTTTTACTCGAGCACAAGCTTCGTCTATCAAATCGATAGCTTTATCTGGTAAAAACCTATCATTAATATATCTGTGAGAAAGATTTACTGCTGCAATTAAAGCTTCATCCAATATTTCAACCTTGTGATGCTTTTCGTACGTTTCTTTTAGACCTTTAAGTATTTCAATGGCCTGTTCAGGGGTAGGTTCTTGTATATACACAGGTTGAAACCTTCTTGCTAAAGCTTTGTCCTTTTCAATGTACTTTTTGTATTCTTCATACGTTGTTGCTCCAATAACCTTTATTTCACCTCTAGCTAAAGCTGGTTTTAAAATATTTGCTGCATCCATTGCATTTCCTTCAGCCACTCCTGCACCTATTATATTGTGCAGTTCATCGATAAAAAGAATAATTTCATCGCTTTTTTCTTTTACTGTATCGATAACTGATTTAAGTCTTTCTTCAAACTCACCTCTAAATTTTGAACCTGCCAATAATGCAGCCATGTCTAATTGTAAAATTTTTTTATTTTTCAGATAGGAGGGAGGATTTTCATCTACTATCAACTGTGCTAAACCTTCTACTACAGCGGTTTTTCCAACACCAGCGTCTCCAACTAACACTGGATTATTTTTGGACTTTCGGGATAATATTTCAATCATTCTATTTATTTCTTTTTCCCTTCCTATGACAGGCGTAAGCTTTCCTTTCTTAGCCTCTCTGGTTAAATCAATAGTAAATTTTTTCAAAGGATCTCCCGTACCTGATTCTATTTCTTCATCTCCGCTTTCTAACATTTCTTGTAACTGTTCTCTAATTAAAGCCTCTGATGTATAAGCGGACAACAGTTTGGAGGCGTAAGATGTACCTTCCAACAAAATTCCTAATAGAAGGGCTAATAAAGGAATTTTATTAAATCCCATTCTATTGGCTTCTGATTTAGCTATTTGTAAAGCGTTTGCTAAACTTGTTGATAGATATATACCTTGTGGTCCACCATAAGACATGGAGTAATAAATTCCCATTTCTTCAGATAAAGCTTCTTCAAGTTTGATTTTTACTGAATTGATATTGGTACCTTGAAAAATTTTTTTCACATTCTCATCTTCAATATTTAGAATTGCTAACAGCAAATGTTCCGGTTTAAGAATATTTCCACCCGAATAACTTAAAACATTCTGGGCTTCTTGAAATGCTTTTAAAGATTTTTCAGTGAAATCATTCGGATTGAATCTCATTGTGTCACCTCCATCTATTTTACGTAATAAGATATTTTATCACTCGTAACTTTTATTTGCTAATTCCATTTTCATTATAATACTTTTCAATGTAAAATGTCAAGATAAAATTTTAAATTTCTGTTTTAATTCCTTTTCTTTTATAAAATCGCCCAATATATCTAACTTGTCATTAGGCAATTATTCCGTTATTAAATTCACAATATATTTTTATCCCATTTTTAAGCATTTTAGTGTTATAATTAAGACGAAAAAGATAAAACATCGGAGTGTGGAATTTATGATGAATGATATTTTAAATATTATATACAATGATGATCCTCAAAATATTTTAAAATCAGTTTTTAAAGAAGTATCCTTCCAATTGAAAGAATCAATTGGGAAAGACAATATTATGTTTATCTATCAATCAAGCAGAGAGGTTTTTAAAGCTTTAGCTTCTACAATAGACAAGTTTGAAAATGTAAAAATATATATACGTGGAGTCGAAGAGTTAAAAAACAAAATTTTCTCAAATGAAATTCTTTCGGTTAATCTACAGGATGATACTTTAAAGGTAAGTTCAGACAGCAACGATAAAAAAGAAATATTTTTATATCCGATTTTTTCGGAAGAGACTTTAATCGGAGCCGTTGGATTATTTGATAATCAAATCGACAAAGATACTTTCGACCAACAATTTTTTTATTACGTGGTTTTGATTAACTTGATTATAGAAAAAATAAAAATCAAGGATTTGAAAGACAAAGTAGTTTTAATGGAAAAACTCACCGACATTATAGAAGAAATTACACAAAAAGATGTAATAATCAAAAATGTATTGAAACTCCTAAAAGATTCACTCCATGCAGAAAGCATAGTTTTCTGGGAACTTCAAGGAAATACACTTGAAATCAAATACGTTCTTGGAATAGATGAAAACTCAATCTTAAATAAAGAGATTCCTTTAGAAAATACTCTTGAGGGAAAAGCCATAAAAGAAAGAAGAAGTTTTATGGTTGTTGGACGAGAAAACTTTCAAAATTATTTTATCCCTTTTGATGTCGATCTCAAATCTTCTATTTATTCTATTATAGAACAAAATAATGAATTATATGGTGTTTTAAGTGCTTATAACAGAGAAGAAGGATACTCCTTTAGAACATACAAAAATTTTGATGAGGCAGATTTCCATGTTTTTTCAGATACAGCTAAAAGATTAGCTTTTTCTATTCACAGAATCAATTTATACAACAAACTTCAAAATGAAGTCAGTAAATTGACTGAATTGAAAAAGAATTATGAACAACTTATCGAAAAACAAAAAGAACACTTAGATATGCTAAATGCATTAGACAAGATATCTCAAGCCGTGAGATCTGTTTACGATAAAAATTTAGCAATAAAAATAATGCTTTTAGGATTAACTTCCGGAAGGGGGCTTAGGTTCAACAGAGCTCTGTATTTGGAAAAAGATAAGGTTCGAGGTTTCCTTGTTCCAAAAATATGGATTGGTCCCGATGCAGAAGAAGATGCTAACGAAATCTGGAAAGAAGCTAACATTAGGGCTTTAAAATACGGAAACGTTGTTCAATACTTCAAAGAGGAAGCCATAAAAATACCCACAAATAACAAACTAATTCTTAGTTTGCAAAACAAAGTTTTAGCATATAAAGGACACCCTATTTTAGAAAGAGTAGTTGAAAAAAAGCAGGTGTTACATATTGTTCCACAAATGTTGGAAATTAAATGGGAAGATTTAGAAGATATATACGATATAGTTAAAATAAATGAGTTTCTAATTTTTCCAGTTGCTGGGATGGTTGAAACTAAGGGTGTAGTTATAGTCGATAACAAAATAAACAAAAAACCCATCACCAGTATAGAAATTGAAATTGTAAAATTATTTAAAGATAATATGGGATTAGCTTTAGAAATGATAGAAAATTATCAAGAATTAAAAGAAAAAACGTTGCGATTAGAAGAACAGAAAGATTTGATGGATTACTATAGGAGGTTTAAAGACAATATCTTACAAAATTTAGCTGTCGCAATTGTTGTGGTTGATAGAAATGGAAAAATAAACGAATGGAACAGAAAAGCAGAAAATTTTTTCTCCCGACCAAGAGAAACCATGATCGGAACAGCTATTCAAGGTATAACAGATATAATAGGGGAAGAAATAATTGAAAAAATTAAAACCATTTATGAAACTAGAAATAATATCAAATTAAAAAATTATGAAGTAAAACTTTCCAATACAAAGAAAATTTTTGATATTCAATTATCTCCTTTGAGAAATGAAGATTTAGGAGTTATCGAAGGTGTTATAATTGTTTTTGATGATGTTACTGAACTGTACAACCTTCAAAAAGAAATGGAAAAGCGAGAAAGACTTGCTGCCATGGGAGAAATGACCGCTAGAATAGCTCATGAAGTGAGAAATCCTATTACGGTTATCGGCGGATTTTTAAACAGAATATCTAAAATGAATAAAATGGATGATATTCAAAAATACACTCAAATTATTAAAAAAGAACTCTCTAGGCTCGAACATATAGTAAATGAAATCTTAGAATACTCTAGAGGAGGTAAAATTAACCAGATTGAAGAAGTCAATTTAATAGAAATCATACGCGAAATAATGTTGATGTATGAAGATTTTATACAACAAAAACACGTTATGGTGAACACTGATTGGTTAAAGGAAGAGATCGTAATAAAAGTAGATAAAGATAAAATAAAACAAGTATTGTTGAATTTAATAAAAAACGCTTTAGAGAGTGTTAATAATAATGGAAAAATTGATATAAAAGTTGGATTTACTGATGAAAATAGAGTTTTTTTCGAAATAACCAATGATGGACCACCCATACCACCAGAAATTAAGGAAAAATTATTCACTCCTTTCCTTACAACAAAGAGTAATGGTACAGGACTTGGTTTAGCTATTTGTAAAAAAATAATAGAAGAAGAACACAAAGGTAAAATTTATTTGGTAAAATCTGACGATACTGGAACTTCTTTCAGATTTGAAATTCCAACAGGTAATAACTAAATTATTGTATAATTTAGACGCTAAGGGCCAATTGTGGGAGGCGGGACAAAGGGGTACTAAATCGGATTCGATATTACTTACATGGACACTTTAAAAATAGGGTAATTTTCAAAAATTAGATTTAGATTTTTAAAAGGTTACAGGGCGAAGCCCTCACCCATCCATCTGGGCGGTGTGAGGGAAAAGATAAAACTTTCTAGGAGGGGTTAAGTTGTCTAAAGTACTAATAGTGGATGATGAAGAGAACATAAGAACTTTAATAAAAGAAGAATTGGAAGAATCTGGTTATGAAGTTATTGCGGTAAGCAATGCAAAAGATGCACTGGAAACATTAGAAAGCGATAAAGATATAGATATCATATGCACCGATATCGAAATGCCCGATGTAAATGGTTTAGAACTCGCAAGTGAAATCAGAAAAAGGTACCCAAACAAAAAAATAATATTTCTCACAGCCTACTCACATTATAAAAGTGAGATGGCATCATGGGCAGCAGATGCTTACGTTGTAAAATCAATGGATTTAACGGAAATAAAAGATACTATCGAAAATCTCTTAAAAATTCAATAATATTTTATCGGAGGTGCGCGTTTTGGATTACAAAGATACAATCAATCTTCCAAAGACATCATTCAAGATGAAGGCAAATCTGAAAGAAAAGGAGCCTCAGATTCTTCGAAAATGGGATGATTTAAATATTGCTTACTATCTCAGAGACAAAAGAATAGGGAGAAAAAAATTTGTTTTACATGATGGTCCACCGTATGCCAATGGAGACATTCATATGGGAACCGCTCTTAATAAAGTTTTAAAAGATATAGTTTTGAAATACAAAACATTGAGAGGTCTTGATGCACCTTATGTTCCTGGATGGGACACACATGGTCTTCCAATAGAACATAATGTAACTACTAAACTTGGAGATAAAGCAAAAACATTGAATAAGTCCGAAATTCGAAAACTATGTGAAGATTATGCATTGAAGTTCGTAGACGTTCAACGAGAAAGCTTTAAAAGGTTAGGGGTAATAGGTTTTTGGGATAAACCCTATTTAACTTTAAATCCCGAATATGAAGCCAAGGTTTTAGAGATCGTTCGTACTTTAGTTGACGCTGGCAACATCTATAGGGGCACTAAACCGATATATTGGTGTCCAGAATGTCAAACCGCTTTAGCAGAAGCAGAAGTTGAATATCACGATCATACATCGGATTCAATTTATGTAAAGTTCCCTCTAGTTGGAGAAAATAATACACACGTGATCATCTGGACGACAACACCTTGGACTTTACCAGCAAACGTAGCTATTGCTGTGCACCCTAATTTTGATTACGCAAAAGTGGAAGTTGGAAACGAATATTGGATAATGGCTAAAGAATTGGTTGATAAAACCATGAAAGAAGCCGGTATAGATGATTATAAAATCATCGATACGTTTAAAGGATCAACATTAGACGGGAAAAAAGCTAGACATCCTTTTATTGATAGAGACAGCCTTTTGGTACTTGCAGATTACGTAACTTTAGAAGAAGGTACTGGATGTGTTCACACTGCACCAGGGCACGGTATGGAAGATTATATAACAGGTACAAAGTACAATCTTCAGGTAATATCTCCTGTAGATAGCCAAGGATATTTCACGGATGAAGCTGGAAAATATAAAGGGATGAAAATTTGGGAAGCGAACAAAGAAATTATCAAAGATCTAAAAGAAAACGGATTTCTCGTTCAATCAGGAAAGATAACTCATTCCTATCCACATTGTTGGCGTTGCAAAAACCCTGTTATCTTTAGAGCCACTCCTCAATGGTTTATAGACCTTGAAAAAAATAACTACCGTGAAAAGGTATTAGAAGAGATAAAAAAAGTAAATTGGATACCCAAGTGGGGAGAAAATAGAATATCCTCTATGGTGAGAGAGAGACCTGACTGGGTAATTTCAAGACAACGTGCATGGGGCATCCCAATACCAGCTATTAAATGTGAGGATTGTGGTGAAGCAATTTTAGATACCAAAATTTTAGACCACGTTATCGAAATTATAAAAAAAGAAGGGAGTAATGCGTGGTTCGAAAAAGAAACGAAAGAACTTTTACCGGATGGTTACACGTGTCCTAAATGTGGCGGTTCGGCCTTCCAAAAGGAAGAAGATATTTTAGACGTTTGGATCGATTCTGGATCATCTTTTGAAGCGGTTGCAAATTCACGCGAAGAATTAAAAAAATTCCCTGTAGACTTATATTTGGAAGGAAGCGATCAACATCGAGGGTGGTTCCAAAGTTCTATATTCTTATCTGTTGCAAAACATGGAATAGCCCCTTATGAATCTGTTTTGACTCATGGCTTTATAAAAGACGAAGAAGGAAAGAAAATGTCTAAATCCTTGGGGAACGTAGTCAATCCAAAAGACATTATCAACAAATATGGAGCGGATATATTAAGATTATGGGTTGCATCAGCGGATTACAGAATGGATATAAAAATATCTTACAATATCTTAGAACAACAGGTTGAAACCTACCGTAAACTTAGAAATACTATAAGATTTTTGTTGGGTAATATAAATGATTTTAACCCTGATGAAGATTCTGTCGCTTATGAAGAAATGTTAGAAATAGACCAATGGGCGATGATGAAGTTACATAATTTGATAAAAAATGTCACCAAAGCCTATGACAATTATGAGTTTTACAAGGTACATTATCTGATAAACAACTTTTGCACAATAGATATGAGTTCTACTTACCTGGATATAATAAAAGATAGGATATATGTAGAAGGGAAAAAATCTAAACTCAGAAGATCAGCTCAAACCGTTTTATATGAAACTGCCGTAGCTTTAAATAAGATGATTTCACCCATATTACCTTTTACAGCAGAAGAAGTTTACGATCATCTCAATTATTCAAACAAATATGAAACCATATTCGCTGAACTATGGCCCGAATACAAAGAAAATTATCTCAGTCAACAGTTAGAAGAAAAGTGGAATAAAATTTTTGCTTTGAGAGAGGATGTTTTAAAAGCGCTTGAAGAAAAAAGAAAAGAAAAATTTTTAGGAAACTCTCTAGAGGCTAAAATTATCGTTAATCTCAAAGATGATGCTTTAAAGCAAATTCTATCTCAATACGATAACAACTGGATTGCTGATCTATTTATAGTATCTCAATTTGAATTTGGTAATGTCGATGAAGGATTTGAGGGTAGGTACGGTACAATTAAAGTTACCAAAGCGGAAGGGGAAAAATGTGAAAGATGTTGGAAAGTAGATCCTAATACGGGCAAAGATCCTGAATTTCCGGGTGTTTGTCCAAGATGCGCAAGAGTATTAAATGAAGAAATAAATGCATAAATCCTAGGATGGGCTGTATAGCGAAGGGATACAAAAAGAAGTTTTTAAAATTCTAAAGATGCTCTTTTAAGTTATGTGAGGGGGTACACCATGAAACTTTTTTTTGGAAAAAAGGAAGAGAAAGTAATAAAACTTTTTTCTAAACATTTAGAAAAAGTTGAAGAAGGAGTAAACTTACTCACAGAATCAGTAGAATTATATGTAACCGACGATATTGAAAAATCTGTAGAATTATCAAAACAAATATCTAATATAGAAAGCGAAGCTGATACATTAAGAAGAAAAACCGAAAGTGAAATGTATCAAGGAGCTTTTTTACCAAATTTCAGAGGTGAGCTTTTAGAATTAATAGAAGCTGTTGATAAGGTTATGAATAAAATCCAAACCGTTTCAGAAATCTTAGCTTTTCAAAAACCTAAAATACCTGAGGACTTTAAAGCAGATTTCTTAGAACAAAGTCGATTGGTAAAAAAAACTTATAAGTTCTTGAAAAAATCTATAGAAAACGTATTCGAAAATATAGAAAAAAGTGGTGAATATATTCAAAAAGTTGAATTACATGAACATGAAGAAGATATCTTAGAGAAAGATATGCTAAGAAGATTGTTTGAAATAAATAACCTTGAGTTATGCGAAAAATTGCAGTTAAAAGATCTTTTTTTACAAATAGGAGATATAGCTGATAAGGCTGAAGATGCGTCTGATAAATTAGAAATTATAGTCTTAAAAAGGAACATTAAATGAAAAAACCGCTGGTCACGAAAAAACCAGCGGTTTTTTTATATCAAGGTCATTGTTACATAAAGTTCACTATAGCAAAAGATAAACCTGCAGAAATTACCACCGAGATAATAATATCTAAGAAGTTCACTCCTCCAGCACCCTCAGCTGTTTGTTTTACCTCAGTAACCTCTTGAGATAGCTGGTCGACACTACTTTGAACGGTTTGCAAATTTTGTGACAATTCAGTAATAGATTGGGTATTACTATTTAATTGAATACTTAATTCGTCAGTAGTATTCTTTAACGAGGTCAACTCAGTTTTATCAACTTTAGAATCTATCTTCGAATTCAAGTTAGCAGTTAAAGCGTTCAATTTCTCCATATCTTGATTGATACTAGAAAAAGAGTTTTGTAAAGTACCGACTGAATTTTTTAACGACTTTATTTCTTGATTGTTATTAGCAACCGTTTGAGAAAGATTTTGATAATTATTATCCAGACTTTCAACAGTGTTTTCCAAATTGGTTACTCTGCTATCTAAGCTTCTAATGTCAGTTTCGCTTACAACAGGCACGGATATGGCGTTGACCTTTCTCTCTAATTCATCTATCTTTGTGGTGGCATAACCAAGCAACTCATAAGAATTCTGTAGTTCCTTCACCGAACTATCCAACCTCGAAACGGAACTCTGAAGACTAGAAAGATCACTTGTAAAAGAGTTTAATTTTGTTTGAAGTTGTTGTAATTCTGATGATGAAACCCCTTGTGGTACAGATAAACTACTTACGGTCTTTTCCAGATTTGCTAAATCTTGGGCTAAAGGTTCAACCATACTTTGTTCTACGTAATCAATCGTTCTGGACAAAGCGACAGTCAGTTGATACCTGTTCATGTTTTCTAATCCTTTAAAAGTACCATCGGGGTATCCTTCAATTATGCCAATACCAGAAAGCCTTTCAACTGCGTCATATGCCCAATGATTGATGGGAACATCCTTAAAAGACTGTGAAAATACTCCTAAAGCCAAAAATAAAAATAGAAACAAAATACCTACCTTTTTCACTACATACACCTCCTGAATTTTAGAATTTTAAGTTTTTTGCTGTTATCGATTTTATTTTACCACAAAAAATGGTAAAATAAGATGAAAAATAATTGGAGGTGTTATTTTTGTTTCAAAAAAGAACTCACACTTGTGGAGAATTAAACGAAGACGATATAGATAAGATCGTTATTTTAAACGGATGGATAGATAGGATTCGTGATTTAGGTGGAATTATTTTTGTTTTGATAAGAGATAGATACGGTAAAACTCAAGCGGTTTTCGATTCTAGTGATAACAATACGATTTATCAAAAAGCCTTAAAATTAAAAAATGAATACGTTGTTTCTATTCAAGGAAAAGTTAGGGTGCGTCCTGAAAAAGACAGAAACCCAAATATGCCAACTGGGGGTATTGAAATACTTGCAACAAATTTAGAAATCCTTTCTGAATCTGAAACACCACCAATATACGTCAACATAGAAGAAGATATTTCGGAAAATTTAAGGTTAAAATATAGATATTTAGACCTTAGAAAAGAACGAATGCAAAGGAACTTAATAATTAGACACAAAGTTATGAAAATCACTAGAGATACGCTAAGTGCTGAAGGCTTTCTGGAAATTGAGACCCCTTACTTAACAAAATCAACACCAGAAGGGGCAAGAGATTTTTTGGTTCCTTCTAGATTAAAACCAGGCAATTTTTATGCCTTACCTCAATCTCCACAGCTTTTCAAACAACTACTGATGGTATCAGGTTTTGATAAATATTTTCAAATAGCTCGCTGTTTCAGAGATGAAGATTTTAGGGCGGATAGGCAACCCGAATTCACACAAATTGACATAGAGCAATCTTTCGTTGAAAAAGAGGATATATTTGAACTAACGGAAAAATTAATTAAAGAAATATTCGAAAAATCTATAAATTACAAAGAATTAGAGATTCCGTTTCAAAAATACGCCTATGATGAAGTAATAAAAAAATACGGTTCAGATAAACCTGATATACGGTATGGTATGGAATTTATTGATCTAACAGCATATTTTCAAAATACAGAGACTAATTTTATAAAAAATGGGATAGATAAAGGTCTTATATTAAAAGGTTTTGTTGTCCCTGACAGGTCTAAAAATTTTTCTAGAAAAAAATTCGATGACCTGACAGAGTTCGCAAAAGAACAAGGAAGCTCGGGTTTGATATGGATCGCTTGTGACAAAGAAATAAGGTCAAATATAAAAAAAGCCGCAGCTAAAGAGATTAATATCTTAGTAGAACGTGGTATAATGAAAGAAGGTGACGTTTTATTAGCTATTTTAGAAGAAACAGACAAAATAGACCAGATTTTAGGCCAATTAAGAATTAAAATGATCAAAGAAGAATTCGAAAAAAAATCTGGATTCAGCATAATTTGGGTTACTGATTTTCCAATGTTTTCTTGGAATGAGGAAGAACAAAGAATTGTAGCTGAACATCACCCCTTTACTATGCCCAACTTAGATGATTTAGCTAAATACGAGAATAAAGACCCTTTAAAAATCAAATCTCAATCCTACGATCTTGTTATAAATGGTTATGAGATCGCAAGTGGCAGCATAAGGATACACAAACAAGATATACAAGAAAAGGTGTTCGATATTTTAGGCTTGAGCAAAGAAGAGGCAAAAGAGAAATTTGGTTTCTTGTTAGAGGCTTTTAAATATGGTGCTCCTCCTCACGGTGGTATAGCGATTGGAATGGATAGATTGGTGAGCATACTTGTAGGAGAAGAATCGATAAAAGAGGTAATTGCATTCCCAAAAACAGCTTCTGGAACTGATCCTATGACCGATGCCCCATCAGAAGTCAGCGAAAAACAATTGGAAGAATTACACCTCGCTTTGAAAAAAATAAACAAGAGTGAGATGCAAAATGGCTCAAAAAGCTAAAAAAATAAAGATTGCTATAGATGGTCCGGCAGGATCAGGAAAATCTACAATCGCACAGAAATTAGCTAATTTACTAAAGATAAATTATCTAAATAGTGGAGCTTTGTATAGAATCATTGGTTATTACCTAAATCAAAAAAAGGTGGACCCAAAAGATTCAAAAAATATAGAAAATATTTTAGAAAAACTTAATATTGAAATAAAAAACAACCGTTATTTTTTAGATGAAAAAGATATTACCACCACCATTAAAGACTCGAAAATCGGTGATTTAGCTTCCCTTTATTCCCAGAATAATATTATCAGAAAAAAAGTTAATGAGATAATAAAAAAAATTGCCGAAAAAGACAGTATAGTGGTTGATGGAAGAGATATAGGAACGGTAGTTCTCCCCGATAGTGATGTAAAAATATATCTAACCGCCTCTTTAGAAGAAAGAGCTAAAAGAAGATGGAATGAGGAAAAAGAGGAAAAAGGTAATATTTCTTTCAATGATATACTGGAAGAAATAAAAAGTAGGGATTACAACGATTCAAACCGTTCTATAGCTCCATTAAAGCCAGCACGAGATGCAATAATTATAGATACTACTAATCTATCCATAGAGGAAGTTCTGCAAAAAGTACTAAAAATTGTCGAAAAGAGAGGTATTTATGGAGATTAATGTAGCGAAAAGAACCGGTTTTTGCTCAGGTGTTCAGTTAGCCTACAATCAAGTGAAAAACTCCATCGTTGATAGAAATAAAATTTATATTTACGGTGAGTTGGTACACAATAGAAAGGTAATAGAAGAGTTAAATAGAGCAGGTGCGATAACTATAACAGAATTGGATGATATACCAGACGATTCTATAAATGAAACAGTAATCATCAGAGCCCACGGTATTTCAAAGTCTGAAAAAGATTTTTTAAAAAAACGATTCTCTAAAGTTATTGATATGACTTGCCCAATAGTCACAAATTTAGTAAAATACGTAAAAGGCAAACAAAAAGATGGATTTTTTGTAGTCGTGTATGGAAAACCCGACCATCCTGAGATACTTGGGCTAAAAGGAAATGTAGATGAGAGTAAATTATTAATAACACTCTCTCCAGTGAAAATACCTCAAAGAAAGATATTGATTGTATCACAAACAACCATGGGGGAGGAAGAATATAAAAATTTTATAGCCGGTATGGTAAATATTAATTCTTTTACGGAGGTGTTGATAAGAGATACTATTTGTTCTGAAACTGTCTTAAGGGAAAAAGAAACACTCGAACTTTCAAAAAAAAGCACGTTGATGTTAGTTATAGGCGGGAAAAATAGTTCCAATACTCAAAAACTATACCGTATTTCTAAGAAATATTGTAAAAGAGCGTATCATATCGAATCTGGTGAAGAACTTAAGGAAATAGTAATCTCTCCACAAGACAAAATCGGAATAGTTACTGGTTCATCCACTCCAAAATCAGAGCTAGACAAAGTACTGGAGTATCTACGCCAAAAGAAGGAGGATCTTTCATGATGGAAGAAAAAACTTTTGAAAAACTTTTGAACGAACAAGAGATAAACGAAATAAAAAAAGGAAAAATAATAGAAGGAAAGGTGTTTG
The DNA here is from genome assembly GCF_054051725.1 of Petrotoga sp. DB-2. Classification (NCBI taxonomy): domain Bacteria; kingdom Thermotogati; phylum Thermotogota; class Thermotogae; order Petrotogales; family Petrotogaceae; genus Petrotoga; species Petrotoga sp. DB-2. Next base: position 46,517 of record NZ_JBSVZD010000007.1, read on the forward strand.
AAATAAATAGTGATGGTATATGGGTTGCTTTGGAAGGTGCAACAGGAGATGTGTTTGTAAGTCAAGGAGAACTCATAAAACCACTACAAGAATATCAAGTAGGTCAAAAGATAGTAGTAGAAATAACTAAAACAAATGATGCAGAAGGGTTAAACTTTGCCTCTGAAAAAAGGGCTGTTTGGAGCGAAACTATAAGTAAGATAAAAGAAGGGGAAAATTATCCAATCATTTTTAAAAACAAATTAAAAAAAGGTTATAGCGTTCTGATCGAAGGTATTGTCAACGCATTCCTTCCTGGTTCACTATCTTTATTAAGACCTAAAGACGATTTACCAAAGGGAGAAAAAATGGCTAAAGTTATTTCTAAAAATGGAAAAAACATAGTCGTCTCAAGAAGAGATTATGTAGAAGAAAAAATCAGCCAAACTTTCATTGAATACGAAGAAGGAATGGTAATCGATGGTGTTGTAGAGGATATAAAAAATTTTGGCGCATTTGTAAAATTGAACGATCATCTTAACGGCCTCATACCAGCAAGTGAGGTTAGCTGGAACGAGAAGATCTCAATAAAAGATTATCTAAAAGTGGGTCAAAAGATCAAAGCTGTAATAATCAAATTGGACAGCGAGAAAAAAAGAATTTCACTATCTCTTAAACGTTTGAAAGAAGATCCTTGGATAACACTGGACGAAAAGTATCCTGTAGGAAGCATTGTTCAAGGTACTGTAACCAACATATTACCTTTTGGTTTTACTGTTAAGTTTGATGAAGGTTTAGAAGGTTTGGTTCATGAAACGGAAGTATTCTGGGGCAGGAAAGGTAGAATAAGCGATGTAGTACAAGTTGGAGACAATGTTCAAGTTAAAATATTGAATATAGACAAAGAGAATAAAAAGATTAATTTAAGTTATAAGCAAGTTTTAGGAGATCCCTGGGAAACCCTAGAAGAAACGTACAACGAAGGAAACATTGTTACAGGAACCGTCGAAAAGGTTCTAAATAATGGAGCGATTATAAAAATAGACGAAGGGATCACTGGATTCCTACACGTTTCAGAACTTTCTTGGGATTTTGTAGACGATATTTCTACGGTTCTTCAGGAAAAACAAAAGATCAAAGTAAAAATAATAAAAATAGACAAGGATAACAGAAAGATGAGACTATCAGTTAGAGAAACAAAAGAAAATCCTTGGAAAAAGGCTTCACAGGAGATAAAACCAGGTGATACAGTTAAAGGAAAAATAATCCGTTTTTTAGATAAAGGAGCAATAGTACTCATCGATGATTACGAAGTAGAGGCTTATCTACCTGCAAGCAAGGCTTCTACAAATTCAAAAAGTCTCGAAGAAACATATAGGATTGGCGATCAAATAGAAGCGAAAGTTTTAGAGATCGGTCTTGAAAATGAATTTAAAAGGGGCAATATGATTATAAGTGTAACACATCTAGAAGAAGAAAGAGAAAAAGAAGAAGCGTTAAAAATAATGAATGAAATGAACGAAGAGTAAATAGCTTCAGTAAAAAAACAAGAGGTGGAATAACTTGGAAAAACCGACGGTCCTCATAATTGGAAAACCCAATGTGGGAAAATCAACATTATTTAACAGAATGATAGGTGAAAGAAAATCAATAGTTCACGATATGCCCGGTGTAACGAGGGATAATATATTCGCCACAATTCAATGGGAAGATGTATCTTTTACATTGGTTGATACGTGTGGTATATTCGAACAACCGGAAGATAAGATAGAAGAAAGACAGAAACAAATAATTTTTGAGAGTTTAAAAGACGTATCTTTGGTAGTATTTGTAATCGATGGAAAGATTGGACTTACCTCAGAAGACTATCACATTGCTGACTACTTAAGAAAGACCAATTCAAGGGTTATCTTAGTTGTTAACAAGGCAGAGAATTTTGAAAAATACGAGTTGGAGGTAAAACCAGAAATATATTCTCTAGGCTTTGGTGAAGGGATCCCTGTTTCCGCCGAACACAACAGAAACATTTTTACTTTAATGGATACTATCACAAACACTTTAAAAACTTCTGGCTTAGATTCAGTAGAACCCGTTGATAAAGAAGTTGATAACAGAGAAATAAATGTTTCTATCGTTGGGCGACCCAACGTTGGAAAATCTTCTCTTTTTAACAGCATACTTGGTTCAGAAAGAGCCATTGTTTCTGAAATACCTGGAACTACCCGAGATGCCATTGATCATCTAGTTAAGATTGGCGATAAGACCTTCAGATTCATAGATACAGCTGGAATGAGAAAAAAAAGTACTATTCATTATGGAAGTATCGAAATGTTTTCAATATCAAGAACGATCAAAGCTGTTGAAAAGTCAGATGTCGTAATTTTAGTAGTTGATTCAACAGAAGGCATAACCCATCAAGACAAAAGCATTATAGGTATTGCTGAAAAAAGAGGAAAGGGAACCATTGTAGCCTTTAACAAGTGGGATCTAGTTAGTCACAACCACAAGAGAAAAGAAGAATTTTTTAAATACTTTGAAAAAGAACTCTACTTTGTAAATTACAGTCCATTAGTATTCACATCAGCCCCCAAAAGATGGGGGATTCAAGAATTAATAACTGCCATAGAAGATGTTGAGACATCAAGAAACAAAAAAATCCCTACAAGTGCGTTGAATTCAGCCTTAGAAAAATACACACTTGTAACTCCACCGCCAATTAAAAAAGGAAAAAGAATAAAATTTTACTATGCTACACAGGTAGGGACTAGACCTCCTGTTTTCGTATTCTATTCAAATTTACCATACGATATACCAAAATATTATCAACAAGGTTTGAGAAATATGATACGAAATTATATCGATCCTTTTATTGGTTCACCTATATTTTTAAAATTTGAAGCAAGAAAAAACCAAAAAACAACCAACACCAAACAAAAAACACTCTGAAATTTGTTTTTAAATTTTTAACACCTTACAAATCCTATTTCAGGGAGGAAATTATATGTCCATTGCTGCTTTGATTATCAGTTATCTATGTGGATCGATTCCTTTCAGCTTCTTGATTCCATGGAGTAAAGGAATAGACATAAGAAAAACTGGTAGCGGAAACGTTGGAGGAACCAATGTTTTAAGGACTTTGGGGCCAAAATGGGGATTACTATCAATCATCCTTGATTTTTTGAAAGCATTCATTCCCATTTTAATAATAAGACTGATTTTTGGCGTTGATTCGTGGATTACTTATTTTTCTTTGATAGTCCTTGTGTTAGGTCATGACTATCCAATTTTTTTAAAATTCAAAGGTGGAAAAGGAGTTGCTTCTACGTTAGGCGGTTATTTTGCTTTGAGTCCTATGTTAGGTGTGATATTTTTGTTAATTTGGATACCCGTCGAATTATCAACCAAATATGTTTCTTTATCATCCCTTTTAGGTCTGCTTATAACTGCTATCTTAAGTTATTTTTGGAATTTAAAAATGGGCATTACCTATACACTTTTATTTTTTCTGAGCTTGTATAAACATAGATCGAATATCAAAAGGTTACTAGCTAATTCTGAAAATAAAACAGACATTATAAAAATCCTAACAAAGGAAGAAAAAGTCAAATGAAAAAAGCAATCATTCCCCTTTTTATCTATCTTTTGCTGACGAACGTTTGGATATTCTCTCAAGAATTATCGGAAAGTGAATTAAACTCTAGAGAACTATTTTCGGAAAGTCTCCAGTTGTTATTTGAAGGGAAAAAATACGAGGCACGTGTTCAATTGAATCAAGCAATGAGCGGAGAAATATACATAACAGATATACCTAAACTTTGGTACTATGCAGCAAAATTGGATTTACAGTTGGGAATGATAGACAAAGCTATTCAAGACTTGGAAAATTCTCTATTATTTTCTACCGTAAATGAGGAAGCTAACACCTTGTTGAGTTTTATAGACAGTATCAAAAACTTTTCACTTTCCAACTATGCTACACCTGTATTTCTCGAAATCAGCCAAACAGCAGGAGTAAAAGATTCTTTTGAAAGATTTTATAATCCTGTAGACTGTGAGATCACCAATTCGAATTTGTACGTCTTAGATTCTCAAAATCACTTGATATTTAAAACAAGTAATTACGAAGAAGCATGGATAAGATTAGACAAAGACAAAAATTATTATTCTATAAACGCCGACGAAAATCTAAATAGAGTTTACCTAGGTACAGATCAAGGGATTTACTACTTTGAAAGTTATTCTCCAATCGTTAGAAAGGAAATTAAAACCGATTCAACGGTGGAAAGTACGGTATTAACAAGCGAGACTGAAAACCACATGGAAGTTTTGACGAAAGATTTTCCCTTTATAATTTACGATATTGATAACGCCGGAAGACTGGTCGGATATGATCCATACAACAATGAAATAAAAATTATAGGTTACAACGGTGAAATACTTCAACAAAAGAAATTTGATCATTCAATAACATTTCTCGATGGAGCCTTATGGCACAATAATTTATACCTTTTAGATTACGCAAGTTCATCCGTTTTTAATTTCGATATATTAAAAAATGAAGTAGTGAACATCCTAAAACTGCCAAATAAAACTTATATTTCTCTTGACGTTCTTCCATGGAATAAAATCTTAATTTCTTCTCTTGAAGATGGCATAGAAATTTTAGAAGAAGATGGAGAACTCAAGCCAATCGATGATGGTTTTAGCGGTGAAAATATCAGTCAATTCAGGGGAAAAGTCAAAATTGAAAATGGTGTGCTTATCCTTACGGATTTAGACGATAACAAAGTTTACTTAGAAAGAATAGATTCAAATACAGAAAGTAATCTATATATTTTAAATTTATATGGTTTAAAATATAGCAAAAACGACAGAACAGTAACCTTAAAATTTAATATTAACGATATCTCAGGCGAAAAAATGGATTTTTTGACCAAAAATATATACGTAATGGATTCGGGGGGAAGAGTACCCTTCAATTATCACCGTACTTATTCGATATCAGATACATATGAATACGAAATTAATGAACTCTTCCAAGTTCATGTGCCACAAATTAATACCGATTCGAAGATATTAACTCACGGTGAAATCAACATGGAACTAACCCCTGAAAAGACGATACCTTTTATCCTTTCAAGTAGCTCTTTATTTCACCTGACCAATGGAAAAGAAGTTAATACAAACTTAGAAAACCTTGCCTTCATGAGCGGAGGAGGCATTATAGATCAAAACCAAGAAGAATACCTCAAAGATTATTTGAAAGTTTCTTATAAACCTATTGATTATATAGAATACAACTTATTCCCTCCAATAATCAGTGGAATAAATCCAGCCAGTGTTTCTCTATTATTAGAAGATAAAATTTTAGTCGATACCCTTTTTTACTACACTGAAGGTGATATAAATGAGTAAAGAACTGGCATATTATTACAACCAAAAAGCAAACACCATGTTAGAAAAAGGTAATTACCTAAATGCTGCTTCATATTATAAAAAAGCGATATCTTTACTTCCTGAAGATCCTATGTTCTATCATAACATTGGGGTCTGTTATATGCTAAGTGAAGATTACGAAAAAGCTAGTAAATTTTTAGAACTTGCTTTAGAAAAAGGTATAGACTTAGATGAGACAAACCTTTACCTTGCCCATTCATTATACGAAATAAAGAAGTACGAAGATATATTATATTTAAAAGAACCTCAGGATGGACAAAACAAAATAAACTTTTTGATTATAAAATCAAAAGCCGCGTTAAAAAGTGGGAACAGTGAAGTTGCAAAAAAAATAGTAAGTCATTTAAAAATCTCAGGTTACGATTCTCAAGAATTGGAACTAATAGAAAAAATGATATAACAAAAAAATTTAGTGGGGAGGATAAAAAATGAAAAAAGGTCATTTTATTGTCGTTCTTTTATTTCTTTTGGTTTTACCAATTATTACTTTTTCATATAACGTAAGGATGGGTGACACCTTAGGAATTTGGGTTCTGGGATATCCTGAATATTCAATAACCGATGCAGTTGTTGGACCAGAAGGAGACATCACGGTACCTCCTATTGGCAGAATAAAAGCGGAAGGTAGAACTTTAGAAGAAATCGAAAACGAAATATCGAATAAAATGGAGAGTTATATAAAAACTAATAAAGTTACGGTTGGAATCACCCAGTATGCCCCATTTTCGGTAACGGTTTTAGGAAACACCAACATAAACGGAGTTATTGACATAAAAAACGAAAAGATTAAGCTTTCAGATCTAATCGGCTTAGCTGGTGGGATAAAAGATATCACTAAATCCTCTTACGCGTTAATCAAATCTCCCGATGGAAAGGAACAAAAAGTTAATATTGCATGGATTAAAAGCGGAGAAGCTGGTGAAGATCCTTATATATATGAAAATTACTTTGTTCTCTTCCCTTACGATTATACAAATAAAGTCACTGTTTTTTCAGACTTCGGCACCTCCTCATTAGATTACTATGAAGGTTTGACGTTGAAAACCGTTATCTCTTCCATGAATATTCCAACTAATAAGATACCTACAAAAATAATGATTGTACGAGAGGCAGAAATTCAAGAAGTCCCATTTGATGAAATAGTAAAAAAAGAGGATTATTCCTTACAACCAGGTGACACAGTAATAATTCCTTACAACTATACGAATAATGTTCTTGTTTTTTCTGATTTCGGATCGGCTACTTTAGATTATTTTGAAGGTATGGGAATAAAATCTGTAATAACTATGATTTCCTCTGGTTCTGATATAAACTTACCTTTAAACCAAGTAAATGATGAAATAACTGTTGTAAGAGGGGAACAAACGTACAAAGTGTCTTTGCAGAAAATAACTCAAGGAAGTGATTTTCTCTTACAACCTGGAGATACCGTAATAATAAATAAATTTGAAAATTATGTATACGTAAGTTCACAAGAAATTTCAAAAAGAATCGACTTTGAAAAACAAGAAAGAATGAACATCAGAACACTCTTAACTAAAGTTGGTATAAGCGAAGAAAATGTGGAAAAAATTCGAGTAAACAACCAACCCGTAAATTCAAATGCTGAATTAAAAAAAGGTGATTTTGTCCAAATTACACTTAAAAGAAACTACGTTTACTTAAGTGGAGCATTCAACACAACGGGAAAGGTTGAATTTTTACCCAACGAAGAAATAAGCATGGATAAGATAGTTGGATTAGCTGGTGGTTTCAGTAGTAATTTTTCTGGTAATTTGGTTATCGTGGATAATTCCGGGAGCACAAAAAGTTTAACCGTCGACCCAAATAACTTGACTATGTTGAAAGATATTATACTAAGTTCTGGCTCAACGATAATAGCCGATACAGAATTAAGAATGGCGTATATATTCGGAGAAGTCTCCGATGTTATAGAATACAATCAAGGAGAAAGTTTGTATGAATTGTTGCTCCCATTAAACTTAGATGAATCCTACCAAGTTAGATATCAAATCGGTGAAAAAATGGGAACTTTAACAGCGAATGAATTTGACAGTTTAAAAAATATTCCACTAGAGGGCAAAGTCTTTGTAGAAATTTCCAAAATTGCTCCAGACCAAGTTATTGTCTACAAGGCAGGAGAAACACAAATTATCCAACAAAAAAATGTGAGGTTAATAGATATCTTCTCGTCAGTAAATGGATTCTCTCCTGTAGATACCGGAACAATCACAATCTACCAAAACAATGAAGCTATAAAAACGATAAATTCTGAAGAATTGTTAAATAATTTAATGATGGAAGTTCCTAAAGGTTCATACGTCGTTGTTCAACCAGAAGTGAGTGGTTCATACATAGCCGTTTTGGGAAATATTCCTTCTCCAAAAAGTTTAAGAACAGATGTTCCTATGAGCTTGGTTGAGATACTATCTAACTCAGCTATCGATTGGAAAAATCAAGAGAGCATTTTCATCTACACAAAAAACAACGAAGAAATAAAAGTCGACATAAAAGATGTAGAGTCTTTAAGAAATGTACTCGTTAACCCTGGATCTATAGTCTACGTACCACCAGCAGAAGAGCAAGTTGTTTACGTTTTTGGAGAAGTAGCAGAACCCGGTATTATCTCATACAATGCAGGCATGACAGTGCTAGATGCTGTACTCAAAGCCGGAAACGCCTCTAAATCGGCTCAATTAACAACGGTATACTTATTCAAAGATGGCCCAGAAAATCCACCCGTAACTTTGGACTTATCTGGAATAATAAACGCAGCCCCCGTAAAAACTGGGATGAACCCAGAAGTAAAACCAAAAGACATTATCTACATTCCAAAAAACACACTAACCAACATCGTAGAAGTTATGAGTACGGTACAAACATTCATGAATTTTATTAAAACCGGTGCTGAAACATACACAAGTGTATCTGGTCTATTTTAATAAGACAAGAAAGGTGAAATTTCTTTGAAAACTTCTGAATGGCTTAAGAAGTACGATATCAGATTAAAAAAAGGGTTGGGTCAAAATTTTTTGTCTAACTCTAATGTATCTCGGGAAATAGTCCGAAAAAGTGAAATCGATGAAAATGATGTAATAATCGAAATTGGAACCGGCAACGGAATCCTTACAGAAGAGATGGCAAGGAAAGCAAAAAAAGTAATAACTTTTGAAATTGATGAAAGGCTAAAACCACTGTTAGAAAAAAGGTTTGAAGGTTCAAATAATGTAGAAATACATTTTGAAGATTTCCTAAACACGGACCTTTCTAAATTCAAAGATATTCCAAAATTGAAATATATCGCAAACATCCCATATTATATCTCTTCAAAAATATTAGAAAAGATATTTGTAGAGTCACCAAAATTTGAATACGCTATTTTTATGTTTCAAAAAGAGTTTGGACAACGGTTGATGGCGAAATCAAAAAAAAGTTACAGCCCTTTAAGTATATTCGTCCAGACTTATTGTACCGTTGAAAAAATCATGGATGTATCTAAAAACAATTTCGTACCAATTCCAAAAGTAGATTCAGTAATATTAAAGTTTAAACCTATATATAAGTATGTAGAAGAAATAGATCCAAAAGATTTCATGAAATTTGTTCACAAATGTTTTTCTAAAAGAAGAAAAACTATAAAAAACAATCTAAAGGAGATAATACCTGATACGGAAAAATATCTAAGTGAGGTACAGATTAATCCGTCATCTAGACCGGAAGATATTCCCTTAGAAACATATATAGAGTTGTACAAAAAATTGTTGGGGCGAAGGGACGCTAAAGAAGGTTCCTAAAGGCGACAATATAATTATCTTTGGAGGGATAGCAATGGCTGAAGAGAACAATTCTGAAAATAAGAATGAAAATAAATTAGAATACGAAAGTTTAATCAACCAAGAAGAAAAGAAACCGCCACAAAACAGAGAGAGATTAATTATAATTACAACTATTATTGCAATAGTTGTGCTTGGTATAGTGATAATATTTTCCCTGTTGTTTTTTGGTAGAAATTATAATGTAACGATCAACTATGAAATAGTAAAGTCTCAAGATGTACAAGAACCCTACAAAGAAATAAAAGTTGAATTGATGGGAGCCAATACTTACGAAGCATCTTTCCCCATTGGAGAAAGTATAGAATTAACATCGATAGAAGAAGGAACTTATCAGCTGAATATTATGGCCGTCGATGATTCTGGTCTCGCATATTACTACTATAACAACCCAGAATTCTTTGTGAATGAAGATAAAACACTAACCATAAATCTTGAAAAATTACCTTTAAAATATCAAATAGATTACAGATGGGATAATAACGATTTATACATAACGCTTCCACAAGATTATGACCAATATTTAATTTATAGAAAAAACAGTGATGGAATTTATGAACCTTTTAGAACTTCCACTCAAAATACCGTTATTTTAAGTTCAGTGCCGTCAGAAGGATTGGATCTGAAATTTGCTGTTGTTAAAAACAATATGGTTTATGATTTCTCTGAAAACTATTATTTTCAAAAAAATAGTCCCCCCAATAGTCCTATAATCTTATCTCCATCTGCAAATCAACAATTAAGCGAGCCAAATGTATACTTTGTATGGCAAGCGGAGGATCCCGATGGAGATTCTTTGATTTTTGACTTATATTTAATCGCTGATTCCGAACAGGAGCAACTCATAGCAGAAAATATCAATACCTATTTTTATCAATTTGATTCCTTGAAAATGGGGAAAAGTTACACCTTAAGAATTGTTGCAAAAGATCAAAAAGGTGGGGAATCTACTTCTCAAGTACGATTTTCCACAAAAGTAGTTCCTGATGAAAAAGTCTACCTGTACTCTCCAAGTGGAGAAATGGGAGTAACTATATATGAAGTTACAGATCCAAATAATCCACAAGAAATTGCCACAATAGACACACCTGGAAACGTCACAGATGTAATTAATCACGATAACTATCTTTATATACTCAGACATATGGATGGCTTAAGCATCGCAGAAATAAGCAAACCTAATTCTCCCAGGCTACTAGAAAACTTAAATTTAGCGGGTATTAACGGAATTAAAATCGCTAATGGCTATTTATACGCTAGATTTGAAAATGGACAAGTTAGTGTGTACTCAATTAAAGATAATCCACGTAATCCAGAATTTCTTGGATACACTGACATAAAATTCTATGGTGCGTTAGAACCTGAAATCAGGTATATTCAAACTCAGCAAGACTTAAAAGTCGAAATTATCAAAGGCGAGTACCCGGTTAGAGTCAACCTTAACAACCGTGTTTTTGTGACGGAATATTCCTTATTAGTAACCAACGCAGAAATGAAAGAAACTGTAGAAAATTCTTTTTCGCAAGTGTTTGACACTCTTAGACTCATATTTTCAACTTATAATCCTGAAGATTTTAAAAGTAACGAAACAATTGCCGAAATTGAGAACAAATTGCTTTCAGCCTTGAATGAACTATTTCAAACAAACACCACAAACGGTATAAAAGAAGTAACTTTAGATGTTTCTAGAGTAGAATGATTTTCTATTTTGTCAATTTATGTTTGAGATAGCATTGTTCTCTGAATGCTGCAATTTCAGCTTCAAGATTTGTATTGGCAGAATCTCCGAAAAACGCATGAATCATGGGGACAACTAACGAAGGATCTCGTTTAGATACTTCTGTGGTGATGGCGTCCATTTTTGCCATCGCCACCCCTTCTTGCATACAAGTGAACGGTCCCACATGGAATATTCCAGAAACTTTTTGCCTGCCGTTCGTCAATTCACCATTTAAAAATTTTAGAAATATTCCAATTACTAATGGTGATTCTCCTACAATATCTCCATGGTACTTTCTACTCTTTTGCATATCATCGATGATTTTTTGGGGTTTAGGCAAAACAGCGTGGTCTTTAGAATACGCCCCAAAAATTTTTTTGAAACGCCAATCGGTGAAACCCATATAATTATCCACAAACCGGAAAAGCAAGTTGGGATTTCTTCTTTCGTTAATGTAAATCACATACTCTAACCATTCAGCTATAGTCCCTCTGATTATTTCTAACCTTTCCTCTTCTATCCTTTGCATTACATAATCTGTGTAAGGATCATGTTGTCTTGAATATATTTCCCCTATGTACAAAACCAAGGGAAGTGAATGCTTTTTTGCACTTGGAGATAACTTTGTAAAAGTATCTATAGCGTCTTTCACCCATCTTTTTAGATGTTTTATAGAACCGCCTTTTTCCATCAATAATTGTTGCAGACTTTCCCAGAGTTTTTGGGTAGTTTCGTCGAAATCAGAAAAATCATCTGCATATGGCCTGAATCTTCTAATTAAATCATCCGTCATATCCGCCATTTTTATTGCCCTGAATACATTTATTAATGCATCGGCTTTTTGGTAAATGGTTTTAAACTGTTCCGGTGCCTCTATCTGCAGGTAACCCGTATCAACAGAAGGGCTGATTATAGGGATGTTATCGAGTCCTTCTTTGTGTAAAAAAATCTTTAGAACTTCTCCGTACTTACCAAAACGACATGGGCCGGAAGTGGTCGGCAAGAAAATAACAGTATTGTCATTTATCCAATCCTTTCCTTTATCTTCGGCTATTTCTTCCAAAGTTGCCATCGCATCACCAACAACACCTCTTAACGGGAAACAAACTTCCGTTGTGATGAACCTATCGGCTGCTTCTTTAGCTTGAATTGTGGCCGTTGGTAAGACCTTCGCTTCTATTCCGTAATGTTTTAGCATAGCTTTTCCCAGGTTACTAGCCTCACCCATGTAAGGAATGAGCCACTGCCTTTGCCCTAATTTTAATTTGTCCTTATGACCATCTGGGAATAAGACAAAATCTTTGAACTCCAAATCAGTTTTTGGTTTACTCTTTTTTACAACCCGATCGTGTGCCTCAGCTCTTGTAACAAAGGGGGCGTTGTTGGTTTGAGCATCTGTTACTAAATGCAAAAATGGTTTGTCTGCTCTTTTGAATATCTCATCTTCATGATAAAATTTCACCGAATCTGGTCCGCAAGCAAAATTCATCTGTCTTATTGGAAATAGTTTTGGATGTTGTGCCACGAATATAGAAGCTTGGAGAATATGAGCATTTTGATACCAGTATTCGTTGAAAGAAAGGTCGTCTATAGGAATATCCTTGTAATACTCTTCCAAAAAAGTTTGTGGAATATAATTCATACCTCTTTGCTTGGTGAACATAGAACCTGATTGTGAGGAAGCTTGAGGGTCTAGTACAACATAATCTCTCCCTAATCCTACATACCCTATCTCTTCACTTTTTTCTAATTTGTTTAAGAATCTTTCCCCTTGTTTGCGTAAATCACTTTTGAACGCTTTTAACTTTTGATCGGCATAATCGATAGCTTCCAATATCTTTTCTTTGGAAATATCGTAACCAATTCTTTTTAATTCATCGTATATCGCTTGAGCTGACCTTTCTTTATCTTTCCAGTAAAGAACAGGAAGAATCTCTCTGTCTTCTTCCAATCCCAATATGTCTTGTAACAAGTAACCTTCAGCCTCAGTATATATGCAGAATTTTCTCATTGGTTTTTTATCTCTTACTTCTTCAATAACCGACGGGTTAAACAGATGTTTTATCTTTTTATCTTTTGCCAGTAGATCCCCGTGTCCTACAACAAGTTTCATTGCTATACAAAACTCTGTAGGAGCAATATTAATACCTCTTTGTGCGATTTCTTCATCTGAAATTGGAGATAATACCGGTAAAAATCCTATTTTACTAAGCAATGCTGCAGACCAAACCCCTATTTCTCCTAAAGTTACTCCAGCCCTGTGAATACCTACCGTTTTTTCGTTATCGACATTTATTTCGTCCAATTTTTCGTAATTGATACCTTCAAAATGTTTTTCAAACAATCTATGATAAACTTCAACATAATCTACTTTTGTTTTTTCTGCCCCTTCACTGTTACCTCTTGGGCAAAAACCACCGGTTATAACTTTTTCCCCACCGATGGTAAAGATTTTCAATTTGCAGTTTCTTACCTTACAGGACAATTTCCCGAAGTAATCTGAACACATTACCTCTTCTTTTTCAAATTTCATATCCACTACTTCGAAGCCTCTGAAAGCTGAGCGTGCTTCTTTTCCTTCTTTTTTCAGCTTCAATATCTCTTCTCTTAGAAAAAGACCTGCTCCCCATGCTCCAAACAACTCTCTGTGGGGATAGGCATAGATATCTTTATTCGTAACTTGTGCCATTGCCGCCAGGAAAGCTTTGCCCAAAGCCGGTCCACCTTGACAAGAGCATTTGTTTTGGACATGTTGTGGACCTCCAACAAACTTATTAAAATAACTAGCTGCGGTGGATCTAACTATCGCTGCCGCTATCTCTTCTTGTGAAAAACCCTCAGAAATTAAACGGTTTTCTTCCATCTCCATGAAAACGCCGCATGTAGAATCTATAATTGGCACTTTTTCAGCCTTCAATGCTGCTTCTTGAAGTGTTGATTTAACATCCAATCCTAACAATTGAGCCATATTTTCCAATGTTTGACCTGCCCCAGCTTGACATGAATAATTCATCCTAGCTTCTTTTATCTGATCTGTAGCTTCTTCCCCATTAAGTTTGAAAGAAGTGAACTTCATATCTTGTCCACCGATTTCAAATATTGTGTCGATCTTTTCATCGTGAAATTTAATTCCTTTGGCGTGACATGTGACTTCATCAACGGCTCCATCTAAAACTGTGTATCCTTCCTCTTCTAAAGCTTCTTTTTTCTTTTGACTTACCAAAATTCTTTCGTACAATTTTCTGGCTGATCCTGTAGTACATACCCCAAGGACATTATAATTGTTAGATTTTTTGGCTAAGTGTCTAAACACTTCTTTAAGAGCCTTTTCTGGATCGCCGTGGGTGCTGATGTAGATCTTGTCTAAAAGATCTCCCGTTTCAACGTCCACAATCGCGGCTTTTGTGGTAGTTGAACCACCATCTACTCCTATGGTGACGTCTCTAACCACATCAGGTTGCACTTGCTCAATTTTTCCCTCATAGTTGTGAACTTTATCAAGGAAGGCATAAAGAGGTTTAGCATAGGGACGTTTACTCCTTGTAAAATTAGAGATTTCAGAAAGTCTGTTAAAATCTATCACAAATTTATTCTTCTTTTCTAACGCTTCCAAAGCTATTCCAATTGCTCCAATCGCCGTATGGTACTTAGGCCTTTTAACATTTAAATTGGTTAACATGTTAAAACTTTTTAGGATATAATCACTTGAAAAGACTCCACCTGTAACTATTGCAGAAAGAGAAGGATCAAGTTCCCTCGCTCCAATCACGTCATTTTTATAATTTCTTGCCACTGTAGAGTACAATTTTGCAACTAAAAAAGGCCTTTGAGCACCTTCATTTTGTTCATGTATCAAATCTGATTGAATTACAACACCACATCTCGCGTTGAAGCCTTGAATATCGCTGTAATCTTTCACCTCGTTCTCTGCTTGCACATATAATCTTTTCATTAGTTTAATTTTTTGTGAGTAATCATCTAACTGAAAAAACTCAGAATCGTTTTTTAAGTATAACCTTTTCAACTGTTTTTCAACTAAAATCCCCGAACCGCCACCACATTTGCTATTAGCTGACCACTCTAAAAGATTCACCTTGTCTTTGAGATGTCCAAGTCTTAAAAAATAGGAGTCCTTTGCTCCAATGTGGAATACATAGGAAACGTTTGGTTCAAGAAAAGCAGCACCTTTGGGAATAGTAACACTCTCGTAATCAAACAAGAGTTCCGGAAAAACTTTGTTAAAAAGTTGCGCACCTATTCCAGTGAACGATGTGGAAAGTATTTCCCCATCCAATTCAGGTTTTATCGATTCCCAAATCTCGGGTAGCCTTTTTAAAGGCACACCAAAATGTGGAATACTTTCTTTAACGTATTTTAGTTTTCCTTCTTCATCAATGACCGCTACGTGAATACTCGAGGATCCAATATCAAAACCAACGTAATACATATACCTTTTTCACTCCCTAAAATTATAAAATTTTTCTTTAAAAACTCTAAAACCTACTTTAGCGCCCATTTGCCCCACAGCCCACCCTATCCTTTTTCTTCCCACTATTATGATATACCTTTTTACAACCACAATCAAGTTTCTTAAGGTTTTTTTACAAATAAAAAAATAAGCCCCTTAAAGGGGCTAAAGTAAAACATTGTAAATTATAGTCAGAAAATTTTTCTACTATTTTTTCTAAAGGCCAGGATCTTGTTTAAAAGTGCTTCAAATTCTATCCAAAGGTTTTAATTTCTCCTTAAAAATAGCAGTTCTTTTATTATTTCATAAGCTTCTTCACCGAAAGACCATACTACCGTTCCATATCTTTGTGTTCCATGCCACACATATCTGACCAAGTTCACGATTTCCTCTTCTTTTTCACTTTTCATTCCTTCGTAGAATGTTTGTGCGTAATAGATAAGAATTTTTGTTTCCCAATTTTACGAAAATCATATGAGTACATTCTTTGATTCAAAAAATACTGGCTTTTAAATATTTTGGGCATAATTATTTATATGCTTTTATTAATCTTTTACCTTCCACACTCATTCCTTCTATTAACCATTGTTCCAATCTATCAAACATTTGTTCTTTCCTGTTATAGTAAGAGACTCTTTTTGAGAATTTTGGTAATTGATACCTCTCTCGTATTTTCCCCAACCAATGATGGCGAAAGTCATCAGAATCAAAAATACCGTGAATAAACGTACCCCAAATGGGAAGTGTATGGTGATGACCTCCATCATAGGAACCATCCTCCAAGGAAAACATTGGCTGATTATCTTTTTGCCATTTAACTTGTCCCATATGGATCTCATAACCATAAATTGGAATTTCTGTTTGATATAACACCCCTTTTACTCTAACGATTTTCTTTTCAGGATGAAAATAAGTGTGAATAGGTAACAATGATAAACCTTCTACCTCTGAATGCGACGATTCAATAAGATGAGGGTCACACAGTTTTTCTCCCAGCATTTGGAATCCTCCACAAATCCCAATCAATTCCCTCTTCTGTTCAACGTGTTCTGATATTTTTTTATCCAATCCGGTATTTCGCACATAAAGATAATCGTCAATGGTATTTTTCGTTCCCGGTAGGATCACAACATGGGGATTCCCAAATTCCTTCACGTCTTTCACATACCTAATCTGTACATCTTCCTCTAATTGAAGGGGAACAAAATCTGTATAATTGGATAAGTAAGGATACTGAATCACGGCAATATCTATTTCTGCTTTCTCTTTCAATTCTCTTCCCTTCCTCAGAGCAACTGAATCCTCCTCTTCCCATTCAGGAAGGTGCACATAGGTAAGCACACCCATAACTGGAATACCTGTATGACTTTCAAGCCATTCTATTCCAGATTGAAACAACGATATATCTCCACGAAACTTATTGATAATTATTCCTTTTATCCGTTTTTTTTCTTCCTCTTGTAAAAGAGAAAGGGTACCTACAACCTGTGCAAAGACGCCGCCACGATCAATATCAGCAACTAATATGACATCTGCATCTGCCCATTCCGCCACCTGCATATTGACTAAATCGCGATCCTTTAAATTCATTTCCACTGGGCTTCCAGCTCCCTCAATCACAATTAAATCAAACTGTTCTTGAAGTTTATTTAGAGAATGGATAATCACTTCTTTCAAGTATTCATATAGCGTATCACGATATTCACGAAAATTCATTTCTGCCACGGGCTTACCTAAAACTACTACTTGAGATGTATGAGTTTTACTCGGTTTTAAAAGTACCGGGTTCATTTCAGCTGAAGCGAGTATCCCCGCAGCTTCTGCTTGTAACCCTTGAGCTCTTCCTATTTCTTTCCTATCTATCGTCACGTAGGAATTTAAAGCCATATTTTGTGCTTTAAATGGAGTAACGGAAAGACCTCTTGCAGCAAAATACCTGCAAAACGCTGTAGCAACCATACTTTTTCCTACATCTGACCCCGTTCCAACAATCATCAATGCTTTTGCCATATTTTTTCATTCCTCTTTCAACCTTTTTATTAAGACATTTATTTTATTCTAAAATTTCTTCCATATTTCGCTTTTGCCAATTAAGGCGAAAAAGAGAACCAATTTCTACTTTCTTTTCATAAAAAGATGTCTGATGTATGATTGACCATAAAAGCCGAATAAGACCTCCGTGGGTCACAAGCAATATCGATCCAATCAATTCTTTGGACGCCCATTCCTCAAAGAAGGATATAACCCTTTTTTCCATCTGAGCTAGTGTTTCCCCTTGTGGAGGAGCATAATCATAAGGACTATGTAACCAGTTTAAAAAATCTTCCCGTTGATTTTGGTACAGCCAATCGTAACTTTTTAATTCCCATTCGCCAAAATTCATTTCTTGTAAACGTTCATCTACGTAAATAGGAATGTCTTTCTTTTTTTCATCAAGCCTTCGATAAATCTCCCGTAAGGTTTCCTCAGATCGTTTCATTCCACTATGGAACATGGCTACCCAAGAAATAGCAACTAAGCGATCGATCCACTTTAATAGATCCGGATCTTCTCTGGATAGTAAAGGAACATCTGTTTTTCCCAGTAATAAACCCTTTTCATTATATTTTGTTTTCCCATGACGAAGAAGATAAAAATCCATCATAGATATACCACCAGCATGATCCAAAGGAGCATCTCTCCCCCTTCAATCATCCATCCGTACACATCTCCTGTTAACCCTTCTATCTTTTTTTTAAAATAAACTCCTGATAAGATAATAAATATCAAGTTAATCAACAACATAAAAGGAAAATAAGAACTTAACCAAAAGCCCGGTAACAACCAGATAATTGATACAAACAGCATCGGCAATTTGAACCAGTCCTTGTATTGCTTGCCTAATCCTTCATCTCTTGCATAGGGAAACAAAACAATAGCTAATAGTACTCCCCATCGGGCGATAAGGGGAGTAATAATTAAAGCTTCTTTTATTAAATCTGATGACAACAGTATTGATAGGCTAAATATTTTAATGCTATATAATCCCATAAATCCAATAACTCCCATCGCTCCCACACGACTATCCTTCATAATTGTTAACATTTTTTCTTTACTCTGACAACTGCCTATTCCATCAAAAACATCCATCCAGCCATCTGCATGCAGGGCACCAGTTAGCCACAATAAAAAAACAACAAGAAAGACTGCAAACAACGACTCGGGAAAATAAGGGTGAAAAAAATCATAAAATAAATATACCAGTCCCCCCAATAGCCAACCAATGAAGGGAAGGAAAAAAATTGTTCTTTTTACATTTTCCTCTTGATAAGGAAAGGAAAAGGGAAGGGGAATTCGACTATAATATTGAATTGCTAAGCCTAATGCGTTAAGATAATTATGGATCATTCCGTATCCCACCCTTTAATAGAACCGGTATACCAGATACAACCATATAAACCTCATCTGCAATGTTGGAAATCTTTTGATTAGTCCACCCTAAAATATCCTGATACACTCTACTTAATGGATTCATTTGTATTCCACCCCAACCAACTTCATTGGTTACAATAATTACTGGATAGCGATGGCCGGTAAGGGCGTGAAGAAAATCATCAATCATCGATTCTACTTTTTTTTGTCCTTCCTCTGTCTCCCATAGTTCTTTCCCTTGCTCATCCTTCTGCAAAAGGAGATTAGAGATCCAAAGGGTGATACAATCGATTAAGGATGCAACTTCTTGATTAATCTGCTTATCAAAATCATCACTTCTATCCTCATAAAATAACTTTGCCAAATGAATGGGTTCTTCTAGAGTTCGCCATGATTTTGGTCGATTCTGGCGATGAATCACAATTCTTTTTTCCATTTCCTCATCCTTTGCTTGCGCTGTTGCAATATAACGAACATGATCCCCATAGGATTGAACTAAACGTTGAGCAAAGCTTGATTTGCCGCTACGAATTCCACCTGTTACTAAAATAATTTTTTTATCGTTTTGAGACAAATAAGTTCAACTCCTTTATCAACTGCTGATTTTCTTCACGCCTTTTTACGGCAAGCCGAATATAGTGCTTGTTTAATCCATAGAAGGAATCAGCTAAACGAATAGCAATTCCCTTTTCTTTTAAAAAGGCATAAAGTTCCCTTGCATCCCCTTGCAATAGCTTCAACAAATAAAAGTTAGCCTGAGAAGGAAAAACCTGAAAAGAAGAAAGAGTTGTTAGTTGACGGTAAAACCAACTTCTTTCTTTCTTTATCCACGTTCGAGTTGTATTATAAAAAGCTTGGTCCATCATTATCATCTTTCCAATATTTTGAGCCAAACTATTCACAGACCAAGGGTCTCTAGCTAATTCCATCCAATGGATTAACCATGAAGGGGCCAACATATATCCAAGTCGAATTCCTGGAATCGCATAGAATTTGGTTAACGAACGAACAATGATCAACGATTTATTTTTTTGAAAATCATCGATCAGTCCTTCTGGCTCTTCGGTAAATGCGATGAACGATTCATCCACTAACAAAAAAGCTTTTTTCTCTTTTGCCAACAAATAGAGTGTTTCTACCTCGGCCTTTGTCAGCATCTGTCCGGTAGGATTATTTGGACGACAAAGGTAAAGCAAATCTCCCGCTTCCATTACTTGTTCTACCTTTGCCATTGGAAAAGCAAACTGATTCTCCTTTTCCTGATAATAGAGTCGTCTTATCGGGATATTGGCTGCCATCAAAGAAGGTTCATATTCTCCAAAAGTAGGCTGTATAACAATTCCCTGATGGATTTTTAATACTCGAGGAAGTAAGAAAAAAAGTTCTGCAGCTCCATTGCCGATCATTACCTGTTCCGGATCAACCGCTAATTGTTTCGCTAACACTTTCTTTAATGACGTCGCTTGTATCTCCGGATATTTGCTTAACCAATTTTTGTCCTTCTGTTGTAATAAGAAATGGATCGATTGTGGGAAACCCAACGGATTTGTATTAATACTAAAATCTAACTTTGCCCAATCCTTGCTTCCATGGGGCCTATCCTTTAAAGAGTTGAGGTGGGGATAAATATATTGATTCATAAAATCGACTCCTCTCATTGCAAATCATGGTATGTTTTTTGCCGATGATGTTGGCAAACTTTTATCCTGTTATCTTTAAAACATGGAAAAAATTAAAAACAATATCGAACAACTGATCATCATCAAAAATGAAGTTAAATATAACAATGAAACCGTTTGTTTGATATGTATGGGCCGTAAAGGAGCCTTTGCTTGTCCCAAGTAGGCTCTTTTCTCCTGTTGACCAAAATAGACATTGATTCCCCCTAATCGTACCCCTAAAGCACCGGCAACCACCGCTTCGGGAATTCCACTATTTGGACTTGGATGCTTTTTTGCATCTTTTAACCATATACGATAGGCTTCACGGGCATTTAAATGCAATAACCACGCGGCGATTACTAATAAAAAACCGGTTATTCGGGCAGGAATGAAGTTCAAGACATCATCCGTTCTGGCAGAAGCCCAGCCGAAATAGCGATATTTGTCATTCTTATATCCACACATCGAGTCCAGGGTATTAGCTGACCGATACACCATAGCTAACGCCGGACCACCAATAAGAGCATAAAAAATTGGAGATACCACCGCATCAACGATATTTTCTGCCACCGTTTCTACTGTTGCTCTCACGATTTCTTTTTCATCCAAATTATCGGTATCTCGACCAACAATATATCCCACTTGAACACGGGCTTTTTCAATATCCCCAGTCTCCAGCAGGCGATAAATCTTCCTTCCTTCATCTGCTAATCCTTTGATAGCAATCGTAGTAGAAATAAACCATGCGCCAAAGATCCATGAAAACAATGGATGAAGTACCTGAACGAAGATGATAATACCTTGGATAAGAAAAAAACTGACACTGATGATGGAGATAACTAAAACAATACCTGCTACACGTTCAGATCTCGCTCCTGATGTAAATCTTCTTAAGATACGTTCTGCTTTTTCTATTGCTTTGCCTATAATGATTACTGGATGAGGAATTTTTGGGGGATCGCCAATCCCTAAATCAATTAAAAAAGCAATCAGCGTTTGAAAAAAGTATGAATAGAACATTCTTCTGCCTTCCTATCTCTTACCGCTCTTTTTGCGACACCTTTGCTTGGGAAAACGTAGCCATTTCCTGCAGCAAATGTTGAGTAGAACGAATTAAAGGTAAGGCTAAAATCGCTCCAGTTCCTTCTCCTAATCGTAATGACAATTGTAATAACGGTTTTAATTGCAAGACTTTTAAAATAATCGCATGTCCAGGCTCTTCTGATTGATGGGCTGCAATCATATAAGATGCAGTGATAGGATGAATATATGTCGCAGCAAGGGCGGCAGCACCTGTATTCAGTCCATCAAGCAAAACTGGGATTTGTTTGTAGGATGCGGCAATAATCATTCCGGTCATTGCCGCATGTTCCACTCCACCAAAGGTAGCTAACGTCTCCACAGCATCTTTTGTAGCAAGTTGGTGCTTTTCAAAGGCTTTGCGAATCACATTTATTTTATGTTTTAGTTGAATATCATTAAGTCCTGTCCCTTTACCTGTCATCTGTTCAACGGGTAGTTCAAGCAAATGAGCAGCTATAGCGGCACTTGATGTCGTGTTACCAATACCCATCTCTCCGATCGACAACATTTTCGCTCCCTGTTCAACTTCTTCAATTCCTAATTGAAATCCGACCTGGATAGCATCATACACTTCTTTCTTGCTCATTGCTTTACCGAATAAGAAATTGTTAGTTCCTTTTTTGATCTTACGTTGAATCAGTCTGGGATCTGCAATCGTATCTTTCATTCCTACGTCAACTACTTTGATGGCAACATTATTGTTTTTAGTTAACACATTGATAGCTGCCCCTCCCTGTAAAAAGTTATACACCATCTGTGTAGTAACTTCAGACGGAAAAGCAGAGACACCTTCTGCGGTAATTCCATGATCTCCTACAAATACATAATGAGTTATAGGATCTACAGAAAAATAAATCGACTGATAAATTGCCGATAATTGCATTGCCAACTGTTCTAACTGTCCCAAACTTCCCTTTGGTTTGGTTAATTGATCTAAACGTTCTTGCGATTGCATAATATATTCTTCGTTTAACGGCTTTAATTTGGGTATTACTTCTTCCCACTGCATGTTTTTAACCCCTTTAATTACAATATATTAACTTAATACTCAATATCCAACACTGAAGGAATTACTTTTTCATAATTCTGCACATCACCGTTTCAAAGGAAATGATTAAACCTAACTTCTACTTCTTTTCTAGTTCCTACTATGACGATTCTTGAACAATTTACTTCATCCATGGAAGGTCCTTACCATATGACCAATTAAAAAAAACCTTAACTTGCAAGAAGTTAAGGTTTTTTAACATAGCACACTACCCGATTGCGATTAAGTTGCGTATTATCACCTTATCCTTCCCTCCGAAGAACAAACATCTTTCCCTTAAAAGCAGGTCTCCTGGCTTGCACTTCCCTTTACTCTTGTCCCTTCCCGGCACAAAGTCCAGTGGTTTTGACAATTTCATCCATGCTTACAGTAGCGGGGGCTGCATCAGATTTTCACTGATTTCCCTATTATTCCATAAGGGCACTTTTAAGTGAATATTTACTTTTACATAATTTAATTATACATCAACATTGTATTTTTTCCAAGAGTTATTAGGCTCGTTATCAAATATGGCTCTACTAATTTTAGAAATTTTAAAATTTACTTCAAAGCCACCTCGTCCAACACCCATCCATAAAGAATGGTAAGAGTTACTTCCTACAGTGCTTTTAAAATTATTTTATTTTCAAAGTATTTATACGAAGAAAATAAATATCATCGAACCCTAAATTTTTCTCTATTTCAATCAATGGGATTATAATTGTTTCATTATTTCTTTGGTATTTTCATACAACTTTTTGTATAAACTGAAATATTTATCATAAACACTTTTGTTATTAGCGTCTGGTGAAGTATTTTCTTTGAACTTTATCCATTTCTTAATATCTTGTGAATCGTGAAATACACCTGTTCCTAAGCCTGCTAAAAATGCATCTCCTAAAGGTGCTTCAACATCTTGCATCGTTCTTTTCATAATATATCCCGTCATATCTGCAAATATTTGAGTCCAAATATCACTGAAGTTATACCAAGAATTTTGCACATCTCTTCTGACCAGTATTTTTTTTGAATGTCGAAAATTCCTCCAATATTACCTGCGGAAGAGAAGTCTATTATTACTTCACCTGTTAGTTTGTGAATGACGAAATCTTTTGGTGTTATAAACTTATAAGTTTTGTTCCAAATATCCTTTTCATTATTTTTTATCCAAAGAATTTTTGTGAAACCAAAATAACTATCGACATAGTTACCTGTTATCCCAAATAAAGTTTCTTTAGGAACATTATTTTTAACCCAATCTGTTTCTTTCGTTGCCCTTCTATCCATCCAAATTAAACAGGGCCTTAGGGGGTTGAAATCTTTGTCAACTGGGATTCCTTAACCTCCGTATAATCCACTTATAGTTATTCCTGCAACAGTTTTTGGATTTATTTTCCCTTTTTCTAGGACTAATTTCAGAGTATCAATCACCGCGTCAAACCACACATTAGGCCATTGTTCAGCCCAATTGGGTTGAGGTGTCAAAACAGAATATTCTTTCGAAGCTTCTGCAACGACTCTTCCATTTTCATCTGTGATAACAGATTTAGTGCTTTGAGTTCCTATATCCACTCCCACTAAATACATCTTTAGTTCCTCCCGGTGTGCTTTATATTTTTATTATAGTATAAGCAATATTTCTTCTTTCATAAGTATATGCAACCATTAATTCAGATTCCCTGATTATCTGAATCCATGGATATGAATATTCTTTGTTTTTTGAATTTTCTAAAATAATTTCTTCATGCCACGTATTTCCAAAGTCATATGAAGTAAAAATAGACAACTTTTCTCTTTTACCCCAAAACGGATCCTCCAAATTAGATAACTTTCTAGGATCTTCAATAATTTCTCCTTTCTCTAAACCCAACGGATTACAACAACAAACTAATAAATTTCCTATCTTTTCTAAAGTCACTCTTGAATTTGGATTTGGTATTCCTGTAGATTTGGGTTTATCCCATTCTTTCTTTTCTAAGTCATAAGTTGTTTTATAAATATAACCATCTCTAGTTCTTAGCAACGAAAAAATGTGATTTTTAATTTCGATCATGTCTTGTTGAATATTTCCCTTTTCCGTCTGAATCTCACCAAATTTTTTCCATTTGTTTCTTTGAATATCATTTGATATATAGGGGGTACTAATCCACATCTTTTCATTATATATAGGAAAAACATATCTGTTATTTCTTAATTTCAATAATTTAGTTCCAAACAAAAGGTTATTGTTAACTAGAGAAAAAGGTTTTTCTTGAGTCCAAGTTGTTCCTTGATCATAAGACTCTTTATACCACAATGACGTTTCAGTCCAATCTTTACCTTCCATGGCAGCATAATACACTCTTATTGTATTACCAAATAATACTGGAACTGTATTACCTAGAGATCTTACAGGATCATGAACAAAAAGTTTTGGAGATTCCCAACTTTTTTCAAGAATATTGTATCGGGAAGTAAATAAATCAACATCTTTATTACCTTCCCAGGTTCCCGCAAACCAAAAGGCTAATATTTCTTTTTCATTGATTTTACAAAGACTTACTGAATGAGAACTCAGTTTACCTGGGATTTTGTCAAATATAAAGGATTTTCTAATAACATCCATTTTTTCACTTCCATATAAATTTTTTTCAATCCAAAATTTGATAATCGATATTCTTTATCTTGCAAAAATGTACCAACTCATCTATATAATTTCCATATACCCCATGTGTATGGTTACAAGGATAATATTCCAAAAAGGTTCCTATATCAGTATCTAGTTTAGCATATGCATGTGGCCATTCGATTTGTACTTGCTCACTGAGCCTTTTCTTTTCTTCCTCAGAAAGTTCGACAAACTCAACGGGAACTATTGTCATTACATAATTTCCATCTTGCCTTGCAAGTCTTGCTAATGTAACTCTCCCAGGAGCTGCAAAGTGTTTAACAGCGCCACCACCTGCTGGGAAATAAAAATCTTCAGGGTGTATAATCACGTTTTTCAAATTTTCTTCAGGTTTGTTAGATTTCCCTGCAAAATATGTCGCATGCTGTCCAGAGTTTGCTAAATCCAACAAATTCTCTTCTTTGAAGTAATGCCTCACGTCTGCAAACAATACAGGGGTTTGGGCTATATGTTTAAAGATTTCCATGGTTAAAGCTCCATCCATATCTGTTTCAGTTGCTGCCACAATAGGTTCCTTTACACCATCAAAATCGTATGGATCGTTCAAAAAAGCTTCTGCAATATCTAATGTTGCATAATTATTTGTCATTTCAGGTTGTCCTTTGAATCCAACAAAATCAAGCTCTTCTTCTTTTATAATTTCAAGTGCAGCGTAATATAATCCTATCTGCTTCTCTAAAATTTCAGGAGTGAGTCTATTGCCGTCATATTTAACGGTTGCTAATTTTTCAAGCCATTCTCTTGCTTTCTTTTTCTTCTGAGATGGCACTTTTTCAGCTTTTAAAACCAATGCATATTGGTCTACCTGTTCAACATCAATTCCAAATTCTTTCATCCATTGATCTCCGTTGGCAGAAGCTGTGTACATTCCCATGGGTCTTCCACCAAACATTCCGTACCTTTCTCCTTTTAACCTATGTGCAGCACTGGCAGCTCGTATGTATTTTAGTAATTTTTCTAAAACATTTGGATCTTCTGGCTCTCCCCAAACTCTTTCTGGGAATATTCCTATTTGCTCTAAAGCACCAGCTGCAGCTAACAATCCTACCATTCCAGGATACTTTGGATTTATTTGGCCATAAGTTAAATACGGTCCAGGGGCATAAAGTGAAGCCATAACGCTCAAATGAGGCCAACACCATATAGAATAATTGAAGATCGTCATTTCCACTTCTGCTTTCATCATTTCTTTTCCAGCTTTTTTTGCTTTTGATGGTTTGTTTACAATGTCTGAAGCTCTTACTACTTCTACTTCACCGGTGCTTTCTAACGCTTTTACTAGCCTGTCTTCAAATTTTTTGTTCATCTCCAAGGTTTCCTCATGAACAAAATCTCTACCATCTGAAAATGTGATTATCCCTATTTTCCTTTTTTTCATATAAAATTAGCCTCCTCATAGATTTTTTTAATCTGTTATGATTTCAAATTTTTGACTGACTTTCTTTCTATTAATTCTCCTTTTAGTATAACTTTCATAGGTCTGGCATATCTATCTTCTATTCTTGATAGCAAAGATGTGGCAGCTATTTTACCTTCTTCTAATATTGGTTGTTTTATAGTCGTTAAAGGTGGATCGATCAATTCATTTTCTGGTAAATCATCAAATCCAACTAAAGACAGTTCTTCAGGAATTTTTATGTTATTTTTTTTAGCTGCGTAAACTATATACTTAGTTAAATTGTTATTTGTTGCTATTATCGCCGTTGGTAAATTATTTTTTCTCTTGAGATTATTTAAAACGTCTATAGCTTTTTCATGAGGATATATATCTTCACATATCCATTCATTTTTAACGGGAATATTCAACAGTTTACAACCTTTTAGAAACCCTTTGAGCCTTTCTTCTATAGTGAATATTCCTTTTTTGGATAAAAAAATACCGATCTTTTCATGACCATTTTCTTTTAAATACATTAAGGCTTGAATGATTGCATCTTGGTTATCTACAATAACATGATCAAACTGATCCTGATTATAAAACATTCTATCGTAGAAAACTATTGGAATGCCCATTTTGAAAAAATCTTGATATAATCTCAAATTACTTTTTCCGTTTTTTTCTGTAACTGGTGAGGCTAAAATACCTTCAACTCCATGACCGATCATCCAGTTTAAATAAGTCTTTTCTTTATCTACATTCTCATCGACGTTACTTAACAAAATCTTATATTCACGTGGGAATAAAACATCTTCTACTCCTTTTAAAAATTCCAAAAAGAAAGGGTTCCTTATATCAAACGCTATAACACCAATAATCTTTGATTTTGAATTTTTAAGGGTACCTGCAGATAGATTTTTCATATATCCTAATTTTTGAGCGGTATCTATAACTTTTTTTCGTAATTCTTCACTTGCGCCAGGTTTACCAGACAACGCTCTTGAAACTGTAGAGGGAGAGATATTCAAAGCCTTTGCGATGTCTTTTATTGTTGGTTTTTGCATAGGATTACCCTCCATAAGCATTTAATAAGCAATCGTTTGCGTTACTAATTCTAATTATAAATTAATAAACATTAAAATCAAAATTAACTCTCGACGAGCAAATTGAAGATTTTCGATAACAGTCGGCTTTAATTAGAAATAATTCCAAATTTTGGAGTAAATTGGCAGATTTTAGATAAAAGAACTATAAACCCTCTATTAATCGAAGAAATATCTATTGTAAATTTTATGTAAATAAACTATCCCATCTAAATTTTAGATGGGATAGTTTATTATGTTTTGATTCTATTGGTTTATATATGCTGCTTTTAAGAAAGGCTTTTTGTCTGAAGATATATACTTTTTTATCTCTGAAAGATCACCAACATCGGTTAATAATTTTTGAAAAAGGAATTCATTACTATTAAGAATTTTCACAGCTCTTTGCATGGTGAATGGATTTACATAAGAGCCGGTTATTGAAATTTCCTCACTATATATTTTAAAAGGCTCTACTTCCTTTGATTTCAATCCTTTTGGTGTGACTCCAAAATCTATAATTCTTCCGCCTTTTTTTACTAAGTTATAAGCGGTTTCAAAACCCGAAATAGTTCCAGAACATTCAAATACTATATCAAATTTGTTGGATTTGGGATTATTGTCAGGATGCTCGACTTCCAAATGAAATTCTTTTTTTATAAATTCTATTTTTTCTTGAGAAATTTCAAATATAACGGTTTTTCCTACTGAAAATCTGTTTAACAGCATAGCGAAAATCAAACCTATTGCTCCTCCTCCTGTTATTGCTATATCATCAGTGTAAGAGAAATTAGAAAGGTCTATTCCATGGATTATACAGGAAAGAGGCTCTGCAAATATCGCATCTTTTACTTGTATATTTTCGTTTAATGTATAGATCTGTTCATTTGGAACCGAAAGAAATTCAGCAAAACCACCATCTCTATTTACCCCAACTGCGTTTAGATTCTCACAAAGATGAATTTTACCTTCCCTACAATACTGACAAACACCACAAGGTCTATTTGGATCAATGGTAACTTTGGTTCCTTTCTCAAATATCTTAGATTTTACTATTTCTCCAACGATTTCATGTCCTGGTATAAGAGGATAAGTAGCCAAAGTTTCCCCTTTATAGATTTTTAAATCCGTCCCACAAACCCCACAACCTAATACCCTTATCAATGATTCATTTTCCTTTGTAGATGGTTCCTCTTTATTAATTACTTCAATTTGATGAGGTTTTTTGATGTAAATAGCTTCCATAAGCACACCTTCTTTATAATTTAATCAAAGTTTTAAATGAGTTTTTTTCATTACTTGCGTAGTGAAATGAATCAGGTACTAGATCTATTCCATCGAAAATTTTTGATATTAATAATTGAGTATTAATTCTCTTTTGAGAAATTAAGTTTATTGATTCTGAAAAATCATCATCAGTATACATTAGAGCTCCCCTCGTATAATATGTATAGTTATGAAACTTAAAAAATGGTATTAAAAATCTGTCTTTTGATCTTTTTTATTATTTCTTTTGTAAAGAGATGCCCTAATGCTAAAATAGTACCAGGATGATTAGCGAGGGAAGATTCCTTGCCCCCCCTGCAAGGCCTTTTGGCCGTTGCCTAAAAAGCTTGTTTCCTGACTTAGCAGTCAACTTGCTAACCGATTACT